>JAHEYF010000091.1 GCA_023251755.1 Bacteroidota bacterium | reverse complement strand
GTAGACAGCTGAGAGATGCCGGGCAGTTTTGCAATGCCGTCGCTTAAAGACAAGGCCCCGTAATCGCGCATGGTAGAAGTGCTGATAGACGCAATGTTATTGGCTGTTTCCTGTGTGGAACTGTAGTTGTTGCCATACACCACAATTTCGGGCACTTCGTTGAAGGCTACTTTCATTGTAAGCAGCAAGGCAGGAGTGCTGTCGCTTACATCAATAGTATTGACAATGGTTTTAAAACCCAGGTAACGAAACTGTATCATCACTTTACCGCCTGGCAGGTTGCATATACTAAAGTTTCCCTTTTCATCGCTGTGGGTGTTTTTATTCAGCGAAGGAATAAGCACCTCAACAAATTGCAAAGGTGTACCTGATGTATCGGAGCTTATACTTCCTTTAATACAATATTGAGCAAACAGCGGGGCTGCTGCAAAAAAGAAAAAAAGGCTGTATTTAATTTTGCTAAACAATTTGTTGAACGTATAAACTTATAAACGATAAAACTCTAATTGAACCACGACCCCTGAACGAATGAACGTATAAACGAGAAAACTTTAAATAAAAGTCTACTTCGAAGCCTCCGCTCCTGCACCCAGTTTATACGCAAAGCCAAACAAAAAATTGGTGGAATTGGTCATAATGGAGCCATCGTTGTACAATGGAATGTTGCTGATGTTTACAAGCCCAAGGTTGTTCCGGACTTCAAAGGATAGTCCGAATTTATTTTTAAGGGGGTACTCAAAACCAATTCCCACAGAAAGACCCAGGTCTGTTTTTTTATAATTGCTGCTGTTGTCTATAGTAGCAGACGTAATACCGTCTCTTACGGTAGACTGGCTGAGCAGCATACCCATATAGGGGCCGACATTCACAAAACAACCGAGTGCGGCGGAGCCAATATGTATACCATGGGTATACCGGCCAAGTAGGGGAACTGTAAGGTAGTTGAAGTGATTAGCAGTAGAAAAAGCCACCACATTGTTGTTCTTGTCCAGTTCATTTCCTTTTGCAACCGATCCTTTGGTTTCGTACCATGCATTTGTCCGCAATGCAAAATGATCAGACAGGTTGTACTGAACAAACAATCCCCCTGCAACAGTTATAACAGGACTATTGAAGGGTATCGTTACATCGCTTCCCCAAAAAAGGGCAACACCCGGACTGCCTTCCAGGCCAATGTCCACTTTGTTTTGCTGCGCGTTTGTAAACACAGGTAAACTGAATACCGCTGCCATGAGCAGCCAATAGATTTTTTTCATTGTTTTGGTTTTTGTGAGTTAAATAATTAAATGCAGGGAGGACATCCCCATAGAAAGAAACGGTTTGTAGAAATTAAAGCAGTGGGGGTGGAGAAAATAAATCGGTGACGACTGAAGGATAAAAACAGACTAAAAACCCAGGATGGTTTTCGGTTTTTTGCTCATAAAACGAGAGCAGGGGGATCGATTCGTTATAGGCTGTTTTGTCTGTTTTAAGCAGAGTTTTACCAGCCCTGTTTTTTTCTTTGTTGTTTTCTTTGCTATGTGCAACATACCATTCTACCAGGTTTTTTTCCTTTGCATCTTTTGTACAAACAATACAAGTTTCTCCTGTACTTGTTTTAGTTACTGAGCGCACATCGTACAATTCCCCTTTGTAATAAAATTCGTTTTCCTCTTCCCAGCTCAGTTCGTTTAATTCGTTTTCGCTAAGGCTGAGTTTTTCGGTTTTTTCAGGAGCAAGGTTTTGTTCTGTAGCAGTTCTGGCTTCCTCCTGCATAAATTCCTGCCCCACATAAAAATAAACAACATAGCCCACTGTATTGAACAGAAAGGCAAGGAGTAGGAGTATGCTTAAGCTTTTTTTCATCTGATAAGGATGCGCCTCAAATATAGTATAAAGTTCTTAGTTCAAAGTTCTTGGTTGATTGCGGATAGTTTAAACTACTAAAAGGGATTATTTATGCATTTGTGGCAAAAATTAACATATTGATATTCGTAGATTTCGTACTTCACCAATCGTACCTCGTCAATCGTACTTCGTAACTCGTACTTACAACTTCACCGGTCTTATTTTATCCTTCACTATAAAGGCATTCGGAAATTCACCCTGGATTTTTTTATACAGGTCAAAAGCTTCTGGTTTGCTTCTGAAATCGCCCACCACCACCACAAAATTGGGTTGCTGGTATTCTTCGTAGGCCGTATATTCAGGGTGTTTGGCAAGGAATTTGGCTTTAATTTCGCGGGCCTTTGTTTTATCGGTACCAAAATGGATTTTAATACGGTAGCCGTCGTATTCCCCGTCCGTGCGGTGGTGGTACTCCGCTTTTTTATCCATCAGCACCTTTAGTTTTGCTTCGGTTTCGGTAGCGGTTTGGGCATGCAGGCCCTGTACAAAAGCATTCAACACAAGCAATATAAACACAGCTGGTTTCATCCCGCAAATTTAAAAAGAAATTACAACAATCGGGAAGCAAAAATCGGGCAAAAATTGAGGATAAATTCATAAATTCGCTTGTTAATTCTTAAAAAGCGCCCATGGATAAATTCTCTTACCTCGGAAATGGTGATGTAAATGCGGTTGAAGACCTTTACCAGCAATATTTAAAAGACAACAATGCGGTAGATGCAAGCTGGCAGCAATTTTTTAAAGGCTTTGATTTTGCCCGTGCAGATTACAGCGAAACAGGAGGGGCCATTCCCGAAAACGTAAGCAAGGAATTTAAAGTAATCAACCTTATTACCGGTTACCGCCAGCGCGGACACTTGTTTACCCGCACCAACCCCGTTCGCCAGCGCAGGCAATACGAGCCTTCATTAGCCCTTGAAAACTTTGGTTTATCGGCAGCCGACCTCGATACAGTGTTTCAGGCGGGTTCGCAAATAGGCATTGGCGCAGCTAAATTAAAAGACATTATTGCCCACCTGGAACAAACCTATTGCCAGTCAATAGGCGTTGAATACCTGTTTATGCGCGAGCCACAGGTTATTAAATGGTTGCAGGAAAAAATGGAGGGCAGTAAAAACACCCCGAAGTTTAACCCCGAACAGAAAAAAACCATCCTTAATAAACTCAATCAGGCGGTTGTATTTGAAAACTTCTTAGCCACTAAATTTGTGGGGCAAAAACGTTTTTCATTAGAAGGGGGCGAATCCACCATACCGGCCTTAAATGCTTTAATGGAACAGGGCGCCGACATGGGTGTGGAAGATTATGTGATAGGCATGGCCCACCGCGGACGCTTAAATGTATTGTCGAATATTTTAAACAAAACCTACAAAGATATTTTTACCGAATTTGAAGGAAGGCCCAGTGAGGACTCCCTGTTTGACGGGGATGTAAAATACCACATGGGTTATAGCAGCGACCAGCTTTCGGACAAAGGAAAAAAAGTGCACATCAGTTTAACCCCCAATCCATCGCACCTCGAAACGGTTAGCCCAGTGGTAGAAGGGATTACCCGTGCCAAAATAGACAATATACACGGCGGGGACCACAGCAAAGCCTGTTCGATATTAATACACGGCGATGCAGCTGTGGCCGGGCAGGGCATAGTATACGAAGTGTTACAGATGAGTTTGCTGGATGGTTATGAAACCGGTGGCACCATTCATTTTATAATCAACAACCAGGTTGGTTTTACTACCAATTTTATCGACGGACGTTCGTCCACTTATTGCACCGACATTGCCAAAGTGGTTTTGTCGCCGGTGTTCCATGTGAACGGCGACGATGTGGAAGCACTTGTATTTATAACAAAATTAGCCATGGAATTCCGCCAGGCTTTTCACCGCGATGTGTTTATTGATGTGTTGTGTTACCGCAAATACGGGCACAACGAAGGGGATGAGCCGCGCTTTACACAACCTTTGTTGTACAAGGCCATTGCTGCGCATCCCAACCCCCGCGAAATATATGTGAAAAAATTAGCCCAGGAAGGTTCCATTTCGGCTGATGAAGCCAAAGAAATGGAAAAGTCTTTCAAAGCTTTATTAGAAGAAAATTTAGCGGAAGCCAAACAAATAGAAAAAGCAAAAATCACCTCCTTCCTCGAAGGAAACTGGAAAGGCGTTAAAATGGCCGGGGGCGATGCCTTTGATCAGTCGCCCGATACCACGGTTGACAAAGCTGTTTTCCTGGACCTCGCTAAAAAAAGTGTAGCCCTTCCTGCCGGAAAAAAATTCTTCAATAAAATCGAAAAACTGTTTGCCGACCGCAAGGCCATGATTGATACCGATGCCTACGACTGGGCCATGGGTGAATTATTGGCCTATGCAACATTGATGCACGAAGGGCACCACGTGCGTTTCAGCGGACAGGATGTGGAACGCGGAACCTTTAGTCACCGCCACGCCGTGGTTAAAGTAGAAGATAGCGAAGAAGAATACACCCCCATTAACAACCTCGGCACCAAAGGCGAATTAAGAATATACAATTCCCTTTTATCCGAATACGGTGTGCTGGGATTTGAATACGGGTATGCCTTTGCATCACCCAACATACTTACTATATGGGAAGCGCAGTTTGGCGATTTCTTCAACGGGGCACAAATCATCATCGACCAGTACCTGGCCGCCGCCGAATACAAATGGAGACGCATGAACGGATTGGTTATGTTGTTGCCGCACGGTTACGAAGGACAGGGCCCCGAGCATTCATCGGCGCGAATGGAACGTTTCCTGCAGTTGTGTGCCGAAAACAATTTGCAAATTGTTAACACCACCACGCCTGCACAGCAGTTCCACGTATTGCGCCGCCAGTTGAAACGCGATTTCCGCAAGCCATTAATTTGTTTTACCCCTAAAAAATTATTGCGTTACCCAAGCTGTGTAAGCAAATTAGAGGACTTTACAAAACAAGGCTTCCAGGAAATAATTGACGATGCAGCAGCAAGCGTAAAAGATGTAAAACGCATTGCCCTGTGCAGTGGTAAAATATATTACGAACTGATTGAGCGCCGGGAAAAAGAAGGGGTGAACGACATTGCTTTTGTACGTGTTGAACAGTTGTATCCTTTTCCGCACAAACAATTAAAAACGATTTTAGACAAATACAAAAACGCCAAAGAATTTTTGTGGGTGCAGGAAGAATCGGAAAATGCAGGCGCCTGGCGTTTTATAGACAATACCCTGCGTAGCATGAATTTAACTTACGTGGGCCGCGACGAAGCCGCAAGCCCTGCCACAGGCTTTGCAAAAAGGCACGCCTCCGAAAGCGAAGAAATTATGAGCAGGATTTTTACGAAAGTTTTGGTCAATAAAAATTAGAAGAGTTGAGGGTCTATAGTTTAAAGTTTAGAGTCTATAGTTTAGAGTAGGGCCATCACAATAAATTAAAACGTGTAATTTAAAATCTAACATCTCAATACTAACATCTAACATCTCAATACTAAAGTCTCAATACTAACATCTAACATCTCATATCTAAATATATGGCAATAGTAGAATTAAAAGTCCCCAGCCCCGGTGAATCAATTACCGAAGTAACCATTGCGCGCTGGTTAAAACAAACAGGCGATGTGGTGGAAAAAGACGCTGAACTGGCCGAGGTAGACTCCGACAAAGCCACCCTGACGATTAACGCAGAAGAAAGCGGAAAGATAGAAATATTAGCCGCCGAAGGCGATACCGTGAAGGTAGGGCAGGTGGTCGTTAAAATAGACACTTCGTTTAAACCCGAAGCTTCTGCTAAAAAAGAAGAAGCAAAACCCGCAGCCAAAAAAGAAGAAAAGAAAGAGGAAAAAGCGGCGACTTCAATAGTACCTGTAGCCAAAGAAGGTACTTATGCAACAGGCACGCCAAGTCCATCGGCTGCTAAACTAATGGCCGAAAACAATGTAAAGTCTGTGCAGATCAACGGAAGCGGCAAAGACGGCAGAATTACCAAACAGGATGTGTTGAGTGCGCTCAGCAACGGCTTGCCAACCGCTGCTGCAGTACTCTCCAACTCATGGCAGGGCGGGCGCAACAAGGACACACAAAAAATGACCTCCCTGCGTAAGGTGGTTGCAAAACGTTTGGTGGCTGTTAAAAACGAAACGGCTATGCTCACCACTTTTAACGAGGTGGACATGAGCGGTATTTACGCCATCCGCGCCAAATACAAAGAAGCCTTTAGCAAACAATACGGTACCAATATAGGTTTCATGAGCTTTTTTACCAAAGCCGTGTGCGAAGCCCTGTACCATTTTCCGGCTGTAAACGCCATGATAAACGGAGAAGAAATAGTCTACCACAAATACTGTGATATAGGAATAGCCGTAAGCGCACCCAAAGGACTAATGGTGCCGGTACTAAGGAATGCAGAACAAATGAGCCTGGCCGAAATTGAAGGCGGTATCAAAGCCCTGGCCGTAAAAGCCCGCGACGGTAAACTCACCATCCCCGATATGGAAGGCGGTACCTTTACCATTACCAACGGCGGTGTATTTGGTTCCATGATGAGTACGCCTATTATTAATCCTCCGCAAAGCGCTATCCTGGGTATGCACAATGTAGTGGAACGCCCGATGGCCGTAAACGGACAAGTGCACATCCGCCCCATGATGTATGTGGCTCTAAGCTACGATCACCGCATTATTGACGGAAGAGAAAGTGTAGGTTTCCTGGTAAAAGTAAAAGAGATGTTGGAAAACCCCAGCCGTATGTTGTTCGGAGGTAAATTACCTGAAGAAGTGTTGCTGGGATTGTAAGATGATGTATATAAAAACAGAAGAGGCTATCCTTTTGGGACAGCCTCTTTTTTTAAAGAAAACCGGGAGTTCTTAATTCGAAGGCATTTTAAAGGGAACCACTTCAATAATAATATTAAAGCGTTTTTTCTTGGCGTACCTGTATGTTTTATTGGTGCGGTCAAAATAAAAGTCTGCACCCATTTTTTTGAATTCATACAGGGTGTTTCCGCAAAGTATGCGTCCGGCCAACCCCATCTCCTCTTGATTGACCCCGCGCTCTATCTTTGTCAAAAAAAGATATGGAAGAAAATGTTAGCCAGGGTCTACCAACGTATTACACAGAGGAAGAAAAACAACAGCATGTCCAACAGTGGCTGACCAGCGGTCAGAGCAGGCAAGCCTACAGCCAAAGCCAGGGCATAAAATACGGTACCTTCAAAAACTGGGTAAACAAATACCATCAGCCCGCCGTAAAACCAGTGGAGCCAACCCCTGGCTTCATTGCCCTTCAGTTGAACAGTCCGCCCGCCATGCAGACACAGGCCTGGGCCGAGATTCACTATCCCAACGGTTCACGTCTTATCATTCACCAGCCCATCGCCACAGACGAGCTCCGTCGCCTCAAATAGCTTTTAGTTTGAAAGTTAACGGGTTTGAAAGTTAGAAAGTTGCCCCTGCTAAGAAGATTATATGAAAGGGAAATGATTTTGTGAATGGTAACAAACGACTATCTGCTTAGCACATAATCATCAAATTGAACACGGCTGTTCATTTCTATCATGGCCGCCAATACCAATTGAGAATAGTTTTGAGAAGCGGATTTAAAACCTTTGGCCGAAGTGCGCCACATTTGCTGAATCAGTTCCATGCCGCCGTTATTAGGGCCAATGGCATACAGCGCTGCTTTTACATTGCCAGCCCCTGCATGGTAGGCGTGCATCACCAGCAGCCTGAACCAGATGTCCTGTTCGTTGTAAGCGATGCCCATACCGTCCAGCATCTTTTTTACTTCGGGAATACAAATATTTTTTAATAAAGAAGAAGCGGCATAAGCAGAGCGGTCAAAATCAGCACGCTCGTCCTGGTGTTTATTTACTTTTAAACCAAACATCCGCGCAACCGGTTTCATCAATTGAAAAGGGCCGTAAGCACCCACGTTTGATTTTTGTAATTTATTCGGACTTTCTATCAGCAGTATGGCCTGTGCATACCAGGGGTCTACATCGTTTTCAATAAAATCATCTATTCCCCGGTGCAGGTTTTCAAAGGCTTTGTTAAAATCGTAAAAGAAGCTTTTTCCTTCGGTTACCAATATTCTTGAAGAATCGGATAAACAATAAGCATCACGTATACTATCGCGGTATGTTGATTTTGAAACATCGGGCAGGTTGTTCCAGTTGTTGCTGTGCACCTGTTCAACGATGGTGCGGTTGTGGGCAATATTAATAAGAGCGGAATCCTTGGTGAGCTTCATAATGTTTCTCCAGAACTTCACCTGTGGAAGGGTATCGTAACCCAGGTCGTAAATCTGCCTGTCGAAAATATAATTGCGGCTGGTTTTATCGTAGTATGAACACACTCCCACCACATCCCTGCAATAATCATTTTTTGCAATCTGATTCGAATCCGGATTAACCGTGAAGCTCGCCGCCACTATATGTAAAACGCTCAGTAACATGTATGGATTGTGCAATATACATCTATAAACGTGTAATTTCCAAAAATGTTGCAGAGTTTTTTAACTATATCGCCTTAATAACAATTTTAATCGTCTTAACATAACTTTGTTACGACAAAGGGCTGGTGTGAGTAAGGAAACTACTCATTTATACGGGTTAATTCACCAATTATTTTTTCATGTTGCGGAAAAGTCTGTATGAAGTCTTCCCTGTTGGCCAGTTCAAAATCAGCAAAATCGAAGCCCGGAGCCACCGTACAGCCCACCAATGAAAAGCTGCCTCCTTTTTTAACCCGTGAAGCAAACCAGGTGTGGGCCGGCACCAGGTACTGAAACACTTCTCCCTGCTTCACAGCATGGCCAAGGGCAGTTACTTTCAGGACTCCGTTTTTATCTATTTCAATTACTTCCAATGCATCACCTGTATAAAAATGCCAGAGCTCATCGGATTGAATGCGGTGAAAAGCCGAGAAATTCCCGGCTTCCAGCAAAAAATAAATGGCCGTGCTGAGGTTGCGTTCTCCGTTCCCATTAATACTAAGCGCCGATGCAGGCAATGTGTTTGCACAACGATAGGTTTCTTTGTAAAAACCTCCTTCGGGGTGGGGGAGAAGGCCAAGGTGCTGTATATATTGGTTTACGATTGGATTCATTATTTTCTTGTATTTGGTAGCAGGTAACAAGTCTTAGTACTTACTACCTGCTACTTGTTACCTACTACCCAAACAATTTCCCAAACACCTCTTCTATTTTGGACACCGTAATCACCTCTATTTTAAAGGCTGTCAGGTCTATGCCTTTTTTATTGTAGGAGGAAATAAATATTTTTTCGAAACCCATTTTTTCTGCTTCGGAGATGCGTTGCTCTACGCGGTTTACGGGGCGTATTTCGCCGGTAAGGCCTACTTCGCCGGTAAAACATATATTTTGGGGGATGGGCATGTCTTCGCTCGAAGATAAAATGGCACATACCAAAGCCAGGTCAACGCCGGGGTCTTCAATTTTTATGCCGCCCGCAATGTTTAAGAACACATCTTTTACACCAAGTCTGAAGCCGCAGCGTTTTTCGAGCACAGCCAGCAACATGCCTAATCTTCGTAAATCAAAACCGGTGGATGAACGCTGAGGTGTGCCATAAGCAGCGCTGCTTACGAGTGCCTGTGTTTCAATCAGCATGGGGCGCATGCCTTCGATGGTGGCCGCTATGGTAACACCGCTGGTGGGCTGTTCACGGTGGGTAATTAATATTTCGGAAGGGTTGTTCACTTCGCGCAAACCCGCCCCGTGCATTTCGTAAATGCCCAATTCGTTGGTGCTGCCGAAACGGTTTTTGGTGGTGCGCAATAAACGGTACACATAATTCCGGTCGCCTTCAAACTGCAACACCGTATCTACCATGTGCTCCAATACCTTTGGCCCGGCCAGGCTGCCCTCTTTGGTAATATGCCCGATCAGGAATACCGGTGTAGCGCTTTCTTTGGCAAATTTCATGAGCTCGCCTGCACATTCGCGCACCTGCGATACGCTGCCGGGGCTTGATTCTATATAAGAGGTGTGTAAGGTTTGTATGGAATCGATGATAACGAGATCAGGTTCTAAGGCCTCTATCTGTGTAAAAATATTTTGTGTATTGGTTTCCGATAAAATAAAACACTGCGGATTCTGTGTGTTGATGCGTTCGGCCCGCATACGTATCTGCAGTTCGCTTTCTTCGCCCGATACATACAGTACTTTCAGGTTTTTTAAAGTTAAAGCGAGCTGGAGCATTAACGTTGATTTCCCTATGCCGGGTTCTCCGCCAAACAATACCAATGATCCGGGAACGATGCCTCCGCCCAGCACTCTGGCTAATTCTTTATCGGCAATGGGTATACGCGATTCTTCAGCAATACCTATATCCTGTATGGCCATTGGTTTTTTGGCCCTTTGCGTACTGGTTGAAATCAGGCCCTGTACTTTATCGTTTTTATTTTCTTTGTGCAGTATTTCTTCTACATAAGTATTCCATTGATCGCAGCTGGGGCAGCGGCCAATCCATTTGGGCGATTGCGCCCCGCAGTTTTGACAAAAAAATGTTGTTTTTACTTTGGCCATTGGATAAAGGTAAAAATATTAGGCATAAAAATTAAACATTTCGCTCAACAATAATAATCTGCTTCTATCGTAATAAACTTTAAAACGAGTGTATGATTTTTTATTGTCAAAAATTGTTTAGAAAAACAGTGGGTTTATTTATTTTATCAGGTTTAATAATTGTTTCCTGTAGAAAGGACAATACTAAATATTATACCACTCATGTTTTTTGGTTCGATAAAACAACAAAAGATAGTTTGGCTAAATATTATTGTTTTCAACTTTCTTGTTGGATTACCAGCGAGGTACAAAACGGTGACGTTATGAGTGAAGTATGCGACACGACCTCTTATTCATGTGCACCAGGTTGCGAAACCATAAAAGTAATGAGAATAAAACGAGCGCTTAAAAAAGGAGAAAAACAAACGATAGGTTATCAAATATATAGTGTAGGTGGTTCCTTTGGTCAAAAGATACAAAATTGGCAAGGGAACATTGAACTGATACAAGGCAATTGCGGAAACACACAACTAAAATGGTAAAATTAGCAGAAGTATTGTTGGAGTTTTTATCTTTGCATACAATTTATTATGCCCGGAAAACTACAAAAATTCGCAGAGTTCGACTCGTTTAAGAACTGCTTTTGGCTGCCCTTCGAAAAAAAGGAGGAAGGCCTTGCCCTGAAAGGAAAATGGAAAAAAGAGTATTTTAAGAACAACAACCCCATTGTGCTGGAACTGGGCTGTGGAAGAGGGGAGTACACCATCGGACTTGCCAAAAATAATCCGGATAAAAATTACATAGGTGTGGATGTAAAGGGGAACCGCATGTGGATGGGGGCGAAGCAGGCTCTTGAGGGCAACATGAACAACGTGGCTTTTATACGGGTGATGATTGATTTTATCGACAATTGTTTTGCCGAAAATGAAGTGGATGAAATATGGATTACCTTTCCTGATCCACAGCCCAACAAGCCACTGGAGCGCAAACGCTTAACCTCTTTCCGCTTTTTGGAACGGTATTTTCGTTTTCTTAAGCCGGATGGAATCATCCGTTTAAAAACAGACTCTACTTTTTTTTATGAGTATACCCTCGAAGTTATTCAGGAACAAAAGCTACAACTGATTCATTCCACGGCTGATCTGTATGAGTACAATCCTTCAGGACTGGAAGAACTGACCCGGATACAAACCTATTACGAGAATTTATTTTCGGCTAAGGGGGAAAAGATTAAGTACTGCAGCTTTACACGTTCAATCGTTTAATTGTTCCTTTGTTCGCCAGTTTAGTAGCAACTATTAAACGAGTGAACGAATAAACGAGTGAACTTAACCCGATACGGATTTTCTCACATCAATACTCAATTCCCTTAACTGCTCATCATGTATTTCAGAAGGAGAGTCAATCATTACATCGCGGCCTGCATTGTTTTTCGGAAAAGCAATAAAATCGCGGATGGAATCGCTGCCGCCAAACAAGGAGCACAACCTGTCGAAACCAAAAGCTAAACCACCATGCGGAGGTGCGCCGTATTCAAAGGCATTCATTAAAAAGCCAAATTGTTTTTGCGCTTCTTCTTTGGTGAAACCAAGTATATCAAACATTTGTGCCTGTAAGTCTTTACTGAAAATACGTATACTACCACCGCCTATTTCCACACCGTTGATCACCATGTCATAAGCATTGGCCCGCACAGCACCGGGGTTTGTTTTGAGCAATTCAATGTCTTCGGGTTTGGGTGAAGTAAAGGGGTGGTGCTTGGCATGCCACCTTCCAGCCAAAGAAGCCAATAGATTCGGGTCGCCATCGTTCCATTCCAATAAAGGAAAATCGATCACCCAATGGCAGGCGAAAGTATTTTTATCGCGCAGGCCTAAGCGATTCCCCATTTCTAAACGAAGCTCAGAAAGTGCCTTGCGGGTTTTCTCTTCTGCGCCGGCTAAAATCAACAACAAATCTCCGGGCTGGGCATTAAAAGCGGTTGCCCATTTTTTTAAGTCTTCCTCGTTGTAAAATTTGTCTACCGACGATTTAATTGTTCCGTCGGTATTGTAACGTGCGTACACCAAACCGGTAGCGCCAATTTGCGGGCGTTTTACAAAGTCCGTCAGCTCATCCAATTGCTTGCGGGTGTATTCGGCAGCGCCTTTGGCACAAATACCCACCACTAATTCCGCATCGTTAAATACTTTGAAGTCTTTTCCTTTTACTACATCATTCAACTCCACAAATTTCATCTCAAAACGAATGTCCGGTTTATCGTTACCGTAGTATTTCATGGCATCGCCATAGGTCATGCGCGAAAGGGCAGGGATATCAATTCCTTTAACGCTTTTAAATAAATGCCTTACCAGCCCTTCAAAGGTTTGTAAAATATCTTCCTGTTCTACAAAGCTCATTTCACAATCTATCTGCGTAAACTCCGGCTGGCGGTCGGCGCGTAAATCTTCATCGCGGAAACATTTTACAAGCTGGTAATAGCGGTCGAAGCCGCTCACCATTAACAACTGTTTAAAGGTTTGTGGCGATTGGGGCAAAGCATAAAACTGTCCGGCATGCATACGCGAGGGCACCACAAAATCGCGGGCGCCTTCGGGGGTAGACTTAATTAACACGGGTGTTTCAACTTCCAGAAAATTTTGTTTGTCTAAATAATTACGGGTTTCAATCGCTAAGCGATGACGCAATTCTAAGTTTTTTCGTACCAGGGTGCGGCGTAAATCTAAGTAGCGGTATTTCATGCGCAATTCATCCCCACCGTCTGTATCATCTTCTATGGTGAAAGGGGGTGTAATGGCTTCATTCAGAACTTTAATTTCGGCAGGAATAATTTCAATACCGCCTGTTTCAATTTTATCTGTTTTACTATAGCGTTCTGCAACTTTTCCTTTCACCTGTATCACAAATTCCCGTCCCAGCTTTTTGGCTTGTTCGCACAAGGCAGCGGGTAATTTTTCTGTTTCAAGGGTTATTTGTGTAATACCATACCGGTCGCGCAAATCAATCCACACCAAGGAGCCTTTGTCACGCACGCCCTGCACCCATCCGCAAAGGGTCACATCTTTATTGATATCGCTTATTCTTAATTCGCCACAGGTAACATTTCTTAACATAATTGCTGATTTTTGAAGCACAAAAATACTAATTTACAGCATATTGAAAGGGAAATTCCCCTGAGGCCTACAGGAAATACCCTGTAAATGCAAAACAAAAGCCAATTTTGGGGTAAAAATCAACAATCTGTTAGCATCTATTCGTCTGATTTATAGATAAATTGTTTAATTTTGGCAGCACTTTAAACATCATTCCAAATGAAAAGATTTTTACTACTGATTACACTTCTTACGCTCTCTGTTTCACTGTTAAATGCAGCGGCGCCAACCACGCAGGCCAGCAATGTGCAGATCAACTATAAAACCACCACGGGTGCTACCATTACCTGGACAAGGGGCAATGGTTCGAAATGTATTGTGGTTGTACGTAAGAACACCAGTACCAATGCCACCCCACCGGCAAGTACTCCTGCTAATTATGTGGAGTCCGCAACTTATGGCAATGGCGCATCTTTGGGTTCAGGCGATAATTTTGTGGTGTACGATGGAACAGGAACCAGTGTGTTTGTAAGCGGGCTTACTTCCAATACCTATTACCGTGCTTATGTGTACGAGTACAATACAGGTTCTGTACTTACCATGACTTATTATTATTACAACACCGGCACTTCGGCCAATGCAAACTTTAACACCCTTGAAGATTCACCTACAACAGCAGCTACTGTATCTTCGGTTACTCCTAATTACCAAAGTGCTGTTATTGCTGTTACCGCAGGTGTTGGTGGCAATGGCCGCATCATTTATGTCCGCCCTTCAACAGGTTCTAATTCTTATCCTATTGACGGCAATACCTATACTTCGTCCAGTGTTTATGGAAGCGGTGCAGCCCTGGGAGGTGGTTATGTGGTGTACAACAGTACAGGAACCAGTGTAAATGTGACCAACCTTTTACCGGCAACATTGTATTACGCTTCGGCACATGAATTTTCTACCGGAACTTATCCTACCTCCAGTTTATACAGTCACAATTCACGAAATTATTACTGGGGGGCTTATACCTCTTTTTATACCCTGAATTACGCACCCACCATCAATACAATTGCTGATTTAACGATTTGCCAGAATGCAAACATGCAGATTGTTTCGTTTTATGGTATCACAAATGGAAGCGCCCTCGAAAATCAATCGCTTTCGGTTGTTGCAACATCCAGCAATACGGGGCTTATCCAGAACCCGACGGTGTCTTATGCAAGCCCCAACACATCGGGTATACTTACATTCACACCCACTGCCGGGCAATCGGGTACAGCTACTATTACTGTTACAGTGAACGACGGCTGGTTTACCAACAACACCAAAAGTGTTTCCTTTGTTGTTACCGTAAAAGCTATTCCTGAAACCGCGGGGGTAATTAGCGGAGCAAGTCCAATATGTGCAGGTGGAACAAGCCAGCAATATTCAATTGCAGCCTTAGCCAATACAACAGGTTATACCTGGGCTGTGCCAACCGGCTGGACTATAAGCAACGGGGCAAACAGCAATATCATTACCATTTCAACAGTGACTTCAGCTGTGAGCGGAAGTATAAGTGTTTACGGAACCAATGCCAATGGTTGTGGCAATGGGATAGCTTCTTCCCAATCTGTACAGGTTGATGCGCAGCCTGCAGCAGCAGTTGCAGGTGCCGATCAGTCCAACCTTTGCACCGGAAATGTGGCTTTAACAGCAACAGCCGTTACTACACCAAATACCGGTGTATGGACACAGCTATCGGGACCTACAACGGTGACTGTTCCAACAGGCAACAATGTGAGTATATCCGGCATGGTTACACCAACTTCTACTTATGCTTTTGTTTGGGCAGTGACCAATGGCGGGGTTTGTCCTGCTAAAAAAGACACGTTAACGGTGGGCGTAAACACCAATGCAGGGGCCTGTACCCCTTCAGCCGGTTTCTTAGTCAACCCTTCTACTTATGCCTGCGCCGGATCGGTTGTAAATTTAACAGACAATTCGGTGAGTGCAAATACCTGGACCTGGTCCTCATCGCCAAGTGTGGGTGTTAATTTTTCGAGCACGACCACTGCCAACCCAACAGTAACTTTTGCTACAGCCGGAACGTATACCGTTTCCCTTCAGATACACAGCAATGCTACTGGGTTAAATTACAATACAAACAAAGCTGTTGTGGTTAAAACAACACCGGCCACACCCGGCACTATAGCAGGTTTGGCCAGCTCCTGTGCCAACAACCCCAACCAGGTCAGTTATTCTATAACAGCTGTTACCGATGCTGATGGCTATAACTGGACAGCGCCTTCGGGAGCCAATATCAGCACCAACACGGGCAACGGAATTACCATTTTATACGGACCTTCGGCCACCGATGGAAATGTAAGTGTTACTGCCTCCAACACCTGCGGAACAAGCTCAGCAGCCACGCTGGCCATTAATGTAAATGAATTGCCTGTGGCGGCAGGTGCTGTTTCAGGACCGGCAACGGTTTGCCAGGGTCAAAACAATGTGACGTATACCCTACCAACCATTAATTATGCAAGCAATTATGTGTGGACAGATATACTTGGAAACACTTCTACAACGGCTGTTCCAACCATTACTTATAACTTCGCCACAAATGCCAACAACGGAACGATCCGGGTGAAAGGAACAAACACTTGCGGTACCGGCGACTCATCCAGCAAAGCAATAACAGTGAACCCCTTACCCGATAACCCGGGTTTTATTACCGGCACCACCCTGTTAACAACCTGCCCTGTTTCGGATACCATTTCATACCACGTGGCTGCAATTAATAACGCTACAGGTTATGTCTGGACCGTATCCAACGGTGGTGTGATTACATCCGGGGCCAATACGGCCAATATTGTTGTAGATTTTTCTTCTGCCTCCGGTGCAGGAACCATTCAGGTTAAAGGAAGCAATGCCTGTGGCAACGGGCAGCTTTCTGCAGCTTTAAATGTGAACTTTGCTCCATTTCCAACAGCAGATTTGTGTATTGTTACAGTAGACACTTCTTCGCTGCACAATGAAATTTACTGGACGCATCCGCAAACAACGGCAATAGACAGTTTTAAAATTTACAGAAAATTAACAAGCTTAACAGATACCCTTGTAGGAACGGTGGCCTTTACCGACCCAGGCTATTTAAAGGATATGCTGGCGATTGACAACCCCAACACCAATCCTTTTGAATATGCCATTTCAGCATTAGACACCTGTGGCAACGAAGGTGCAAAAAGCGCTTACCATAAAACCATGTTCCTGACCGTGAGCAACGGCACAGGTGTAATGAACCTGAGCTGGAACCTGTATGTTGGGCAAACGGTAGACTTCTACCGTATTTTACGCGACTCTGCAGGCACAGGTAACTGGGAACTGCTGAATGGACAGGTTCCTCCTTCAACAAACGTTTATGTAGACAACAACCTTCCGCAAATTGTATCTAACATCAGGTACAAGGTTGATGTGGCCTGGGTAACAAGCTGCGACCCGAACCGCGGAGCGATCAATACTTCGCGCAGTAATATTAAAACCAGCTCGTTTACGGTTGGTGTGAACGATAACAACATGCAGGCAAGTGATGTAAGTGTATTTCCCAATCCATCTCACGGACAGCTTATGATTGAACTGAAAGCAGCTGCTAAAAATACAATCATCAATATCAGCAATGAATTGGGGCAAACGGTGTATGCTCAAAAAACAAATACGAACAACACTATTCTGAACACTGAAAATTTTGCAAAAGGAATGTACTTTATTACCATTATTAACGAGAAAGGGAAGGTGGTGAAGAAGTTAATGGTAGATTAGTTGAACCGTTCTGTCGTTTATTCGTTAGGTAGACCTAACATAAAATGATTACCAGACGGGACAATCCACAGACCTATAACCCCGTCTTCTTTTCTTCACCCCTTCAATTTCAGAAGTGAACAGGTTTTCGTTGTTGTCTTTACAAAACCTGTATTTCAGAAAGACTTCGTGCGAACCATTTGTATACGGATTCAGCAACGATAAAGAATATTCAAAACCATAGCCTATGGTGAACTGCCCCAGGTCAATTCCTGCAAATACAATGGCGGCATCCCGGAAACGGTAAGAAAGACCCAGCCAGTATAAATCATTAAAAATAAATTTTGCTGAAAAATCAGTTTGCGGCAAGGGTCTTCCGATGGACCGAATAAACACCGATGGTTCAAAATGGACTTTATTATTTATTAATACATTGTAACTCGCACTAAAATAATAATGCCTGATGAGTTTGTTGTTGTTTGTGTTGCTGATATTAAGTTTTGTTTGCAGCAAATGTTTCGCCCCAAAACTGATTAGAAAATAATTGTTTTTATAATACACACCGGTAGACATATCGAAAGTTACCTTAGATGGACTTGCACCGGTAAGGCTGGGGTCATTGGCTGTTTCGGGTTGAAAATCCGATTGATTCATGGAGTATTGAAGCACTGAAGCCCCGAGGCCAAAGGACAACAGGTGATCACGGTTTCTTACAGGCTGATAGGCGTAATCCAGTTCTGTTCCAAGTGTACTAACAGCACCCGCTTTATCATTGTATAAAATACTCCCCAACCCCACTTTTTTTAAA
>JAHEYF010000190.1 GCA_023251755.1 Bacteroidota bacterium | reverse complement strand
GACATGACCATAGGGCATGGAGGATGCACGCAGGGGATATAGGTGTAAAACGTTACCTTTTTTATAAAACCCTGGTAAAAACAAGCAGATACGGTTTCGATTGAACCCTTCACCTGCACACCGTGTTGTGTATAAGGGCGGATGCAATCGCGTGCGGCAATGCGGGCTTTTGCAATCAAAGCCTGGTCGCTGCTGTTACAATTTTGAGATTTTGCGCTGAATGTAAGGGCTACCATCACAATCAACATACTGAAGCATTTTTTAATCATTGTTT
The DNA here is from genome assembly GCA_023251755.1 of Bacteroidota bacterium. GTDB lineage: Bacteria > Bacteroidota > Bacteroidia > B-17B0 > Aurantibacillaceae > JAHEYF01. The sequence goes on along the minus strand of JAHEYF010000190.1, from coordinate 4,653 downwards.
TTTAGTTTTAGGTTAGTGAATTATGATGCAAATATAATAAGTCTGCTTTAAATAATTTTAATTTATTATTAAATTATTGTTACTATTTTCATCACTTACAAAAAGTGTCAGTAAGTCAACCGGAGTATCGCTAAACAATGCATTATTACTGAATAAAGCAGGCAGCCATCACCCATCTATCTACCTCTGTTTCATACACATATTTACGCATTAAGTATTTAAACAGACTTAATACTACGTATATAGACGTATTTTTAAAAAATGTTTATTAATTCAGGTCTATTGCTTTGAAATATAAATTCATTTTTCCTGATTTTTTTCATGCAAACGCAGGAATTTCAATTTACCTGTAAAAGAATGCGCGGTGAAAAGGCTGGCAGCTAAATCAGATCGATATAGCTTTCAGGCGGATTAATTTCATTGATCCTTCAGGGCATGTCCTGAGTCACAGATCAGATCGCTGCACTATCGTGCGCGTTTCTTTTTCCCGGCTTTGCCTTACAAATCCCTACGGGCTTTGACGGCTCGCCCGAAAAAAAGAAATCCCTCCGCTTGGGCGGAGGGATTCTGATCTTATCGAGGTCCCGAGCGGATTCGAACCGCTGTAGCAGCTTTTGCAGAGCTGAGCCTAGCCACTCGGCCACAGGACCTTATCTATTGACGAGTTTTGATTGTTGATTTACGATTAAGCAGGGCGCAAAATTATAAGTCTTATTCAAAACCTGTTAAGGGAATACAAAAATACTACTTTTCCGGGATATGGCAAGATTTTTTTATTTCTTCTGCGGCGTATTCCTTTAAACACTGGGGACACAAACAGTTATCGTAATTTTCTCTCAGTTTTTGCAGGTTCTCAGGGGCTATTTGCAGGCCTTCACACCAACAGCCCCTTTGCTCATTGGTGCATTCAAATTCAACAAAACATTTCGCACATTTTTTTACAGACATTTGTTTAAATTCAAAATTTAATATTCAAAATTCAAAGGGTGATTCAGGTAACGATTAAACATTTAGCTAACCGTACTCTCAACTTTCAAACTTTTCAACCTCTCAACTTTTCAACTTAAAGTTATTTCAATACTCACCTGCGCTACATTGCCATTCATAGGCGGAAGCAATTTGGTGATTTTTATACGCAGTCCTGTTAAAGCAGAAAAACGTGTTATCATTTTATCATAAATCCGCTGTCCCACATGTTCAATCAGCTTAGAACGTATGGCCATTTCGGTTTTCACAATTTCATACACTTCGCAGTAATCAATTGTTTTATTTAAATCATCGCTAAGGGCCGCTTCACTAAAATCGGTTTGCATGTATACGTCCACAATATAATTGCCCCCAATCTTCCCCTCTTCCTCCAGACAACCGTGGTAAGCATACAACTTTATTCCTTCAACGTTAATGGTATTTGTCAAGAGATGTTAGTATTGAGATGTTAGATATTAGTATTGAGAATTGAGGCCCGGGAGTTTACTTGTTCTTTTGTTTATTCGTTTACCTGTAAACTTTTAAACGGATAAACTATTGAACGATTAAATCTTTACCTATATATCCTAAAACCCTGTTAACTATTCGCAGTTCGTTGTTGACCATTCCCAATGCTTATAACTGCCTGTTCCAAACGCCTCACCGTTTCTTCTTTTCCAAACAACTCAAGCATTTCAAATAAAACAGGGCCTCCCCCTACTCCGCTTATACATACACGGAACAATTGCATCACCTGTCCTGCCCCGATACCCATTTTTTCGGCGCTTGCTTTAAATGTTTTTTCAGTTTCAACAGCTGTAAAAATTTCGGTGTTTTTTAATGCTTCGCTTACCTCTTTTATAAAGTTGGCTGTTTGTTCGTTGTAACGTTTTTTAATTACCTCGGCATCATAGGATGTTGGGGCAACAAACAAGTAAGAGCCTTGTTCCCAAAACTCGCTTACAAAATTTGCTTTTTCTTTCAGTAAGCGGCAAACCCCTGTTATAAAAGGTTTTTCCGCACTTATTCCTTTTTCTTTTAAGACAGGGATGAACAACTCAGCCAGCTCTTCATCTGTTTTCTTCCGTAAATACTGCTGGTTGAACCATTTTGTTTTTTCGGGATCAAATTTTGCCCCCGATTTACTTACTCTTTCCAACGAAAATTCCTGGATCAGTTCCTGTAAGGTAAACAACTCCTGGTTGCCACTGCTGTGCCAGCCCAACAAGGCAATCATATTAATAAAGGCTTCAGGGAAATAACCCTTTTCGCGGTAACCTGTAAACGATTCCGGTTGTTGGGTTTTCGTATCTAATAATTCTCCGCTTAATGGAAACACGGGAAACCCCAGGCGGTCGCCATCGCGTTTGCTTAATTTTCCGTTTCCATCGGGGCGCAACAACAATGGTAAATGCGCGAATTCAGGCATTACACTTTCCCAGCCCAGATAGCGGTACAACAATACATGCAAAGGTGCTGAAGGCAGCCACTCTTCACCACGGATAACATGGGTAATTTTCATGGTATAATCGTCCACGATATTGGCCATGTGGTAAGTAGGCATTCCGTCCGATTTAAACAATACCTTGTCATCCAGCTGAGAACTGTTTACAATCACCCAGCCCCTGATGATATCTTTCACACGCACTTCTTCGTTGCGGGGTATTTTAATGCGGATAACATAAGGCTCCTGGTTCTCAATACGTTTTGTCACCTCGTCTTCCGAAAGTGTCAGGGAGTTTTTCATATTCTGACGGGTCACCGCGTTGTAAGAGGAATTGCTTCCCATGGCCTCCATGCGTTTGCGCATTTCGTCCAATTCAGCAGAGGTATCAAAGGCATAATACGCGTAGCCGTCTTTTACTAATTGCTCGGCGTATTGGCGGTACATGGGTTTGCGGTCGCTTTGCCGGTAAGGTGCGTAAGGCCCGTCGCCAAAGCCTATTCCTTCGTTTGGTTCGATTCCGCACCACTTCAGCGCTTCAACAATATATTGTTCCGCACCCGGCACAAATCGTTCCTGGTCGGTGTCTTCCACCCTTAATATAAAATCGCCCCCGTGCTTTTTAGCAAACAGGTAATTGTACAATGCTGTTCTAACACCACCCATGTGCAGGGGGCCGGTTGGACTGGGTGCAAAACGAACCCGAACTCTTCTGTTTTCCATAATAAAAAAATAGAGTGTAAATTTACGAGGAAAATTGCTACAATATTAGTTTATTCGCTTATTTGTTTATTCGTTCTTCCGTTAGGAGCAACAGGTAAACAATTGAACGGGTAAACGAATAAACTTTGAACTTAAAATATGAATATTCAATCTTTTACCTTCGGCCCTTTTCAGGAAAACACCTTTGTTTTATATGATGAAACAAAGGAATGTGTGATTATAGACCCGGGCTGCTACAGTGCATCGGAACAAATGAAGCTGAGTGGTTTTATTACTGAAAATGGCTTAAAACCAACATATTTACTCAACACCCATTGCCATGTTGACCATATTGCAGGCAATAAGTACATTGCGGACACCTATAATTTATTACCCGTTTTTCACAGAGACGACCTGCCGGTATTAAAAAGCCAGCTACAGGTGAGTACTATGTATGGCCTGCCCTGCGAACCCTCACCGGAGCCGGAGCAATTTATTAGCGAAGGCGATCAGGTAAAATTCGGGGACAGTGTTTTGGATATTTTTCACACACCCGGCCACGCACCAGGCCATGTAGTGTTTTACAACAAGGCAAAAGGCGTGTTAATTAACGGCGATGTGTTGTTTAGTGGTAGCATTGGCCGTACCGATTTACCCTTAGGTGATTTTGACACACTGATAAAAAGCATTACTACAAAACTACTGATCCTGCCCGAAAACACGGTTGTGTATTGCGGGCACGGTTTCGAAACAACCATAGGAAAAGAAAAACGCAGCAATCCTTTTTTACAGGACTATTCCGGACGCTAATTGCATTTAATTTTTTCCTGAGCGATTCCTTCTTAATAATTATAATATTTTTTCTGCACAAAATACCGGGCGGTTTCCAAAATGGCTTTGGTGCCATAGTCTAAGCTATCGGCGGTGGGTCTTTTAGTTGGGTAAAAGTCTTTTGGATCGAGGTTTTCGTATCGTCTTAACCTTTTTACATTACTGGGTATTAAATAATAAAAGTAATCGCCCTGTTTATTTACAGCCCCTATTTTATCGTCGGCGCTAAACATTACAAAAGGATGTCCACGGTGCAGAATATCTATTCCAAATGTTTCATCCACATAAGTTCTGTTGAGCAGGGCCATAATGGTTGCGGTAACATCGGGCTGGTAACCGATGTGGGAAATGGTATCGGCGTGTAAAACGGAAGGCTGGTGAATAACAAAAGGAATGTGGTTGTAACTCAGCGGCATTTCATACGTGTGCGACTTGGACAGCCCGTGATCGCCCAGAAATAAAAACACGGTGTTGTCGTACCATTTTTGTTTTTTCGCTTCTTTTATAAATTGTCCCAGCGACCAGTCGGCGTACATCGTACAATCGTCTTTTTCATCACCCGAATTGGGCTTAAAAGGGATGTCCTGCGGTATTTTCCAGGGGCCGTGATCGGAGCTGGTCATTATTAACGAAAAGAAAGGGCTGTCGTCTTTCCGTTCATTCATGGTATCGATAAACCTTTTAAACAATACATGATCGGGAACCCCTAA
>JAHEYF010000090.1 GCA_023251755.1 Bacteroidota bacterium | reverse complement strand
GCACTCAAGGGGTACATGGCTTGCATCCATTCGAGCCTGTTCACTATCCCTGAATGAGGCAACATGGCGCCCTTGGGCCTGCCTGTGGTTCCGGAGGTATAAATTATATATGCAAGATCAGCTGCACGACTATACTGCTGAAGGTTGGAATCGTCTTCTTTAGCATATACCGCTTCTGCTAAATCGATGTGAATCAACTTTTCAGCTGGCAAGCCAATATTCTTTTCTGATAAGTGTTTCTGACTGAGGATTACTTCAGCTTTGGTATCTTCCAGTATATAGGCTATCCGTTCCTGGGGGTAAGCGGGGTCAACAGGTACATAAGCTGCTCCGGATTTTAATACAGCCATGATCCCGATCATCATCTCCAGGCTTCTTTCTAAGCAAACTACAATTAAGGTGTCTGCTTTTAAGGATTGGTTTGTTCTTGCTTCATATTGCGCCCGGATGTACCGCGCCAGCTGGTTGCTCTTTGCATTAAATTCTTTGTAACTCAACTGTTGTTGTTCATAAACAAGGGCTATGTTATCGGGAGTTCTTATTACCTGTTCCTCAAACAACTGATGAATGGTTTTATCAATGGAGTATACCTTGTCGGTAGCATTCCAATCAGTAATTATTTGTTTGTACTCAGTTGCGTTAAGTAAGCTGAATTCGCTGTAGGCCTGTTGCGGAAACCGGGTCAGCTGTTCAAGCAGGTGCGTATAAGCATTAATCAGCCTTGCGATAGTGGTTTTATGAAATAAACTTGTTGCATAACTTATCCGGCCTACCAGCTCTTCATCGCTATCGTCTATAGAAATGGACAAATCAAATTTTTCTATCTCATATTCGTTTTCCAGCGGATAATACTTCAGGTAGTTTTTTTGCTGATCACTGATCGCCTGCTGATGAATATTCTGTACTTCAAAAGTAACCTGGAAAACAGGATGCCTTGAAGTATCCCGTTCAACGTTTAAATCGTTTACTAATTTTTCAAATGGCAGGTCCTGGTACAATTGCGCTTCTACCTGATCCTGGTAAACTTGTTGTATAAGGTCTTCATAACTTTGAAAATTATTGAGCAGCTTTCTGCTTGCCAGGGTATTTACAAAAAATCCTATCAGTCCTTCTGTTTGCCGGTGATGCCTGTTTGCAATAAGTCCTCCAATTGTTATGTCGTTCTGTCCGGTATATTTATTCAGTAAAATATAAATACTGCTCAACATCACACTGTGTAAAGTAACACCCTGTTCCTGGCTTAAGGTTCTTAATTTCTGACTAAGTTCTTTAGTAAGGGTAAATTCCAGGTTTGCGCCTTTGTAGTCAATCGTAGCTGGTCTTGGATAATCTGTTGGAATTTCCAAAGTCTGATAACCAGCTAATTTTTCTTTCCAGTAATTTAATTGTTTAGCTATGGTTTCAGCTGTTAAATAAGACCTTTGCCATACCGCATAATCTTTGTATTGTATTTCTAAAGCGGGTAAACCAAAAGTTGTATCCTTGTTAAGGTAAGCTTCATAATACGCCGTTAATTCTTTTTGAAAGACCTCCAATGACCAGGCATCACTGGCGATGTGGTGCATATTGATCAGCAACAATTTTTTATCTGATAACATTCCGCTTGCTGAGCTGCCGGATTGAATCGTATACAACTTTAGCCTGATCGGGTATTCTTTCTTTAAATCAAAAGCCCGGTTGATGTCTGCTCCAATCAGTGCCTTGTAATCGTCTTTGCTTGTCAGGTTCAGCTCTACTATTGACACCGGTTCCTCATTTACCTTTTGAATGTTATGTCCCAGCTTTTCATTCCACTCAATGGTACTTCTTAATACTTGATGCCTGGCTACAATTTGTTGTAAGGCATATTTTATACCTTCTACATCGGTATTCCTTTCAAGTTCATATACAAGTGGTATGTGGTAAGCATTACTTCCTTCCTCAAACTGCTCAATAAACCATAAACGCTCCTGGGCAAAAGAAAGCTTAACCTCACTGGCGTTTGTTTCAGGTATACTTATTTGTATGTTACCAATACTATGTGAAAGTAATTGTGCAATAGTTTTATATTTAAATACATCAGCAACTTTTACATCACAGTTTAATGCACGACTCATGCGATGGGATGCCTGGATAGCCAGGATAGAATTGCCACCTGTTTTGAAAAAATCATCGCTGGTGCCTACACGGTCTGCTCCTAAAATTTCCTGCCAGATCTTACATGCTTTTAATTCCGCTTCAGTTAATGGAGCCATATAATCCGCAGTAGCTGATTTAAAATCAGGATCAGGTAAGGCCCGCCTGTCCAGCTTACCATTAATAGTTACCGGAAATGATTCCATGGAAATACATACAGCCGGAATCATATATGCCGGTAACACCTGAGACAATCGTTCCTGAATAACAATAGAATCAAGATTTGCATCAGCATCTTCCATTACATAATATGCTACCAGGTAATTCATATCACCTGCTGCTGTATGTCTTTTCTTTACTAATACACAGGCCTGCTGAATTTCATTAAGCTGCATCAGGGCATGTTCTACCTCACCCAGCTCTATTCTATATCCCTGTATCTTTACCTGATGATCATTTCTACCGATGAACTCAATGTTCCCATCAGGTAAGTACCTTGCCAGGTCCCCGGTTTTGTACAAGCTGTTATAGCCCTTAACCTTATCCGCTTCACTGGCAAATGGATGTGCAACAAAGCGCTCCTTGGTGAGTTCAGGCCGGTTTAAATAACCCAGCGCTAAACCAGCTCCACCAATATACAATTCACCGCTTACACCAATTGGAACGGGATTGTTACAGGAGTCAAGAATATAAACCTGCTCGTTAAATAAGGGTTTTCCAATGTATGGTTTTAAGGGATCATTTATTTCACAGGCAGTACTCCATATCACTGTTTCTGCCGGACCATAAACGTTAATTACTTTCCGAAATTTCGCAACTAATTTCTCTGCAACCGAAGAAGGCAAAGCTTCTCCACCAACCAGACAAGTGAGCGCTGATAATTGATCTCCATACAGGTTTACTACCTGAAGCAGGGTACCTGGCGTTTGTTGTATGAGCTGATGTGTTAAGAGGTCTTCTACCTTTAGATCTTTAAGCGATGACAAGGTGATTTTAGCTCCTGCAATTAAGGGTAAAGCATATTCCAATCCAAAAATATCGAACACATAATTCGTTAAGCTCAATACATTCCTTTGTGTTAATTTTACTTTCTCCGTTAAATAATCATTAAAGTTGTAAATGAATTGTGAGAACGCTTTGTGTTGTACCATTACACCTTTGGGTTGGCCAGTTGTACCGGAGGTATAAATCACATAAGCAAGGTCTTCAACGGTGCTGTATTTTGGTAAACTGCTCTTCTCTTCTACCTCGTATAATTCTTCTGTTAAACCGATGTAAATGGTTTTCTCCTGCGGTAACTTATTGTGATTGGCTTCACTTAAGTGTTTTTGACTAAGAATAAGTTCTGCACGGGTATCCTTCAACAGGTAATTAATTCTTTCCTGCGGGTAACCCGGGTCCATCGGTACATAAGCCCCACCAGCCTTCAATACGGCAAGTATACCTATCACCAGTTCCAAACTTCTCTCCAGGTGTAAAGCAATAAGTGTGTTCGCTTGAAGGGCTTGATTTGTTCTTTGTTTGTATTGCGTCCTGATGTACCTTGCCAATTGATTACTTTGCTCATCAAGCTCTTTATACGTTAACTGATGTTGTTCAAAAACCAGGGCTATATTATTTGGCGTCTTCCGTGCCTGCTCTTCGAATAAAACATCAATTGTTTTATCTTTCAGGTAATCTTTATCAGTCTCATTCCACTTATAAATAATTTGTTCGTATTCACTGGCGCTAAGTATACTGTGCTGTGCATAGGCCTGATCCGGTGCTTGTATCAATTGATCCAACAGGTTGGCATAGTGATCAATCAACCTGGTGATGGTTGTTTTATGAAACAAGCTGGTTGCATAACTTAATGAACCAACCAACTCTTCTTCGCTATCATCTATAAAAATGGATAAATCAAATTTTGCTACCTCGTAATCTTCCGCTATCGGATAATATTTCAGGTAGTTTTTTTGTTGAGTTGTAATAGCCGGTTGATTTCCCATACTCTGTACCTCAAACATTACCTGAAACACAGGATGCCTTGACGTATCACGCTCAACATTTAATTCATTCACTAATTTTTCAAAAGGAAGGTCCTGATGCAATTGTGCTTCAACCTGATCCTGATGTACCTGCCGGATTAATTCTCTGTAGGTCTGGGATTTATTCAACAGCGTTCTGTTGGCCTGTGTATTAACAAAAAATCCGATGAGGCCTTCCGTTTGCCGGTGGTTCCGGTTCGCAATCGGACTTCCGATAAGGATCTCGTCTTGCCCTGTATATTTGCCCAGCAGAATATTAATACTGCTCAACATCACACTGTGCAAAGTAACACCACAAGACTGAGCAAGAGACCTTAATTTTTGACTGATCTCCTCGCTCAAAGTAAATTCCTGGTGTGTACCTTTATAATCAATCTTGCCTGGACGCTGGTAATCTGTTGGAATTTCCAGGGTCTGATAACCTGTTAGTTTAGTTTTCCAATAATTTAATTGCTTTTCGAGGGTCGCTCCGGTTAAGTAAGACCTTTGCCATACCGCATAATCTTTGTATTGTATCTCCAATGCAGGCAAACTAAATTTAGCATCGTTCTTACAATACGCTTCATAATAAGCAAACAATTCCTTTTGAAATATGTTATACGACCAGCCATCACTGGCTATATGGTGTGTATTGATCAGCATTAAAATTTTATTCTCCTGAGCTATTGACGCGACTTTCTCCGATTGGATAAAATATAATTTTACCCGTACCGGGTATTCTCTGCTTAAATCAAAAGGGCGGTTGATGTCCGCTTTGATCAGGGAATTATAATCTTCTTCAGCGCTGATTATTTTTTCTTCAATTGTTAAAGGCTCTTGATGTACAAGCTGAATACCTTGCTGATTATCTCCCTGTTTAATAGTGCTTCTTAATACCTCATGCCTCGACACAACCTGTTGCAAAGCATATTTTATTCCTTCCACCCCGGTATCAACATCCAGTTCAAATACAAATGGAATATGATAAGCGTTACTTCCGTCTTCATACTGTTCGATAAACCACAGACGCTCCTGAGCAAAAGAAAGAACAGCCTGATCAGCAATTACGCTGCTAATATTTACCTGGGTTTTATCGAGGTTATGGGCCAACAGTGCCCTTATGTTTTTATACTTAAACACATCGGCAACTTTTATATCACAGTTCAATGCTTTACTCATGCGGTGCGATACCTGTATGGCTATAATGGAATTGCCTCCTGCTTTAAAAAAATCGTCTGTAATGCCGATACGCTCCCCGCCCAGTATTTCCTGCCAGATCATACAGAGTTCTTTTTCTGTTTCAGTACTTGCTTCAACATGCTCCTGAACAGAAGAATTAAAATCCGGATCAGGCAAGGCACGTTTATCTAATTTTCCATTGACCGTTAAAGGAAAAGTTTCCAGTTGCATCAAAACCGCTGGTAACATATATTCCGGCAATAGCTGCTTTAGCTGATCCAAAATAATAGTTTGACTCAAGGTCTCCTCCTGTTGATTCAATACATAATAAGCAGCTAAATAAACCGTCTTTCCTGCATCTGTTTTTCTTTCCCTGGCCAGAACACAAGTTTGTTTAATTCCTGTAACCTGCAGCAGGGCATTTTCTATCTCGCCTAATTCTATCCTGTATCCGCGAATTTTTACCTGATCATCTTTACGTCCCTGGTAATCAAGTTCGCCACTGTTTAACCAACGTCCAATGTCCCCGGTACGGTACATCAGCTGATCCGCTTCAAATGGATTCGGAACAAATTTTTCATCAGTGAGTGCAGGCTTATTTAAATACCCAGGCCCCACACCTAAACCGGCAATACAAATCTCGCCAGGTACTCCTATAGGCAATAGTTCCATACAGGGACCCAAAATATAAATGCGTACTCCATAAATAGGTTTACCAATTAATACGGGCTGATCGGGTTGTAACTCCTGTACCACACAACCAACAGTTGTTTCGGTTGGGCCATATTCGTTAAAGATGCGGATACCCGGATTAATTTTTTTCAGGATTCGGACATGATCTGTATTTACAGCCTCACCACCCACAATAGCACAAGCCATCGTGGAAGAGTTGATGTTCAGTTGTTCCAATAATTTAATGTGCGAAGGAGTGAGTTTGATGCTATCAATACCGCTCTCGTTACTAAAACTCTGCCGGAGTATATCCGCTAATTCGGTGTACTGCGGGTAGATCGTTAAACATTTACCACGGCTCAGGGCACAGAAGATACTGGTTACAGTTAAATCAAAAGACAAAGAAGTGTACAAACCAAAATTACCCTGTGCACCGGAGTTAAAATAATAATTGTTGGCCCATTGAATATAGTGAGACAAGTTGCTATGCCTGATAAGACATCCCTTGGGTTGACCCGTTGAACCTGAGGTATAAATTACATAAGCTAAATCGGAAGGTTTGTTACCGGTAAGCGGAACCGCTTTTACTTCAAGATCATCCAATTGAACATCAAGTGCAAACACAGCTCCCTGGTAATAATCCAGCTCAAACATATAATCTGTTTGCGTAAGTAAAAGAGCAATACCTGCATCGTTGATGATATATGATTTACGGGCCGAAGGATAAGCCGGGTCAATTGGAACATAAGCACCGCCAGCTTTTAATACAGCCCATATTGCGAGCAGCATTTTATCTGAACGATCAAGCAGGATACCCACCAGCTCATTGGTTTGAAGCTGATGCGAAGTTTGTAAATAATAAGCCAGCTTATTCGATTGTTCATCCAGGTCCCGGTAACTCACCGCAATTCCCTCATAATACAATGCTGTTGCATCCGGATTGTTTTGAACCTGCTTTGCGAATAAACTGATCACAGAAATATATCCTCCTTCATAATTTGAAGGAATGTGATTAAAATCTCCTAATACTTGTTGCCGTTCCTCCGCAATGGAAATACAATAAGGTGTTTTATTTTTCGCATCATCAGTGCAATTCATTTGCCCCTCTTCTTTCACCCAAAGCAAACTCATCTGACTGTAAGGTTTTTCGGGTGTTTCCGTTAACTGATCAAGCAGGTTGATATAATGATTGATCAACCTGACAATGGTGTTTTTATGGAATAAACTTGTTGCATAAGTAATTTTCCCTGCAATCTCTTCCTGGGAATCATCTATAAAAACAGACAGGTCAAAACGTTCTACGTCATGAACAGCTTCTATTTCGTATGGTCTGAGGTATTGTTTTTGTTGAGTCGGATTATTTTTTTGATTACCAAAACCCAGCACTTCAAAAATCACCTGAAAAACAGGGTGTCTTGATGCATCCCGCTCAACTCCCAATTCATTCATTAACATTTCAAAAGGAAGATCGTGATGAAACCGGGCTGCTATCTGCTCCTGGTGTACCTGTTGGATTAAATCTCCAAAACCCTGAGAAGTATTCAGCTGTGTTCTGTTTACCTGCATATTGATAAAAAATCCAATGAGTTCTTCGGTTTGCCGGTGATGCCTGTTCGCATTCGGGCTTCCTGTTACAATATCCTGCTGACCGGTATATTTACCCAGTAACACATTCAGGCTGCTCAGCATCACACTGTTCAGGGTAACCCCGTATTGCTGAACAAGTGCCCTTAACTTTCCACTGATCGCTTTGTTCAAAGTAAATTCCCCGCGTGCACCTCTGTAATCAACCGTGGCTGGTCTTGGATAATCTGTCGGAAGTTGCAGTGCCTGGTAGCCTGTTAATTTTTCTTTCCAATAGCTTAATTGTTTGGTTAAAATTTTTCCATTTAAATATGACTTTTGCCATACTGCATAATCTTTATATTGTATGCTTAAAGGAGGTAAACTAAAATCTGTTTGTTTATTAATATAGGCTTCATAAAAAATAAACAATTCTTTTTCAAACAAATCATTTGACCAACCGTCGTTCACAATGTGATGCATGTTAATCAATAAAAGCGTTTTATCTGATGCAGTTCCACTTGCTGTTTTACCTGGTTGAAGAACATAAAACTTTGCACGGACCGGGTATTCAGCACTTAAGTTAAAAGGACGGTTGATCTCCGCTTTGATCAGGGATGTATAATCATCATTCTCCCTTAAGTGAAATTCTTCAATCAATAAAGGTTCCTGTTGTACCTTCTGAATGCTATGCCCCAGTGTATCTACCTGCTCAATCGTACTTCTTAACACCTCGTGCCTGGATACAATTTGTTGCAAAGCATATTTTATACCTTCTTTGTCTGTATTCACATCCAGTTCGTATACCGAAGGCAGGTGATAAGCGCTGGTGCCTTCTTCATATTGTTCAATAAACCATAAGCTTTCCTGACCGGGGCTCAAAGGATAATAAGATTGAGTACTATCTTTTAGTATTGTTACACTCAGAAACTTCTTAGCTGATGAAATATCATTATCCTGAAGAACAGCGGTAATTTTATTTTTATGCTGTTGGATAAAATCTTTTGTTTCCTGGTTCTGAAATTCTTTCGGAGCAGAAAACTTAATCTTTTCTTCCTCTATCCAGATTGCTCCGGCACTTTGCCTTAGTGCATTAAAAAAAGTGTTAATATTTTCCGGCTTATTCATACTTTATAACTGTAAATTTTACAATTGGTGTTTTTTTCATTCATTTATTAAAATTCCATTTCGATGTTTTCAGCATCAACTTCCAATAGCTTGGTGTTTTCAACTAAAGCCCTGCAGGATTTTAACCTGAATACATCAGCAGCTTTTACATCACTATCCAATACTGCACTCAGGCGGTGAGACAACTGTATCGCAAGAATTGAATTCCCTCCTATTTTAAAAAAATCGTCGTACAGGGAAATCTGTTCCAGCCCCAGAACATCCCCGAATATCCGGGCTACCTGGAATTCCTGTGCGGTAAAATCCTCTTCAAGTATACTTACCTCTTTGTTAAGCACTGGATTCAAGTCCCGCTTAAATAATTTCTTTACTAATGTTCCAATGTCCAGTTTCGATACAACAACCTGCCTGTAAGCTGTTTGATTTATTAACTGATAAAACAATTCTCCACCTTCAGCCTGGTCCACTGCATTCAACTGCATCAGGTTCTCCAAGCCCTTCAAAGGTTCTGAATTTTCACTTTCTTCATCCTCTTTCGCCATACCCGTATCCGACCATCCCGGCCAATTGACAGAGATGACCCTGGTATTTCCAAAACCATGTAGGTCAACTGCTAAATAATCGAGGTAACTATTGGAAGCACAATACTCCATGCGGTTGACATCACCAATAATACTTGCCAGGGAAGAAGTAGAAGCAAAAAATTTAAGTTGTTTTTTGTCTGTAAGTTTCAAAAGATGATCAATACCATACACTTTTCCTTTAAAAGCATCCCGTATAGTTGCGATGGAATATTTATCGGTATCAACAGGAGATACTCCTGCAGTGTGTATAACACCTGTTATACAATCGTACTTTTCTTTGAGCCTGGTCATTAAAACAGTTAACTGTTGCATATCGGCTATATCTGCACATTGAATCTCAACAGATGAACCATTGTTTCTGATGTTTTCAATCAGCTCAATTTTTTGTTTTACATAAGCTGATTGATTTTTATTTTCATAAATATCTTTCCTGCTTACTAAAATAAATTTCACCTTGTGTTTATCGGCAATATGTTTTGCTATAGCCAGGGCAATACCACCTAAACCTCCGGTAATTAAAATAACATCTCCTTCTTCAATTATACTTTCTTCTGCAATAGGATTTACCTGCTCAAAACTTTCTTTCCATATTTTCCCAAAACGGATAGCCAGTAAATTTTCAGATTTACTATAAGCAGTATTATTCATAAGTTGAACGATACCAGTAAGTATATGCTTCTGTTCATAACCAATATCAATCAGTCTGGCATCTATTGTTAACTCGTGGTTAATGTTGCGTATCGCGCCCATCAAAGTGCCGTTAGCCGGAATAATTTCATCCTCATTCGTAAGTTGTGCCAGTCCATTGCTTAACACAAGCAGTTTTTCCAGGGCCGGGTTGTTTAATAAATGCCGGCGGATTAAGAAAAGAGAATAAAAACTATAAGACAATGCAACATCTATATGCAGAGCTTTATTAAGTGAGGCAATATGAATAATCGAATCGAATGTATTGTTTACTTTCAGGTATTCAGCCAGTTTTTCAAAATGCTGTTCATTTTCAGGATGCATCCTGATAAGGTTATTCTTATTTATATTAAAACCGTTCGTTTCACCGGTATCCAATACCACGAATTGAAAGCTCAGGGACAGCTCAGTAAAATCAAAGACATTCAGTTGATCCGCTCTTAAAAAAACAAGTGATTTTTTGAATGGAACATTTCCTGTTTTCCTGTTTGTACTCAAATAAGCTACAGCCGACCATACCGGAGCGCTTAACCAGTTGTCTCTTTGAAGTAAGCGGAGTTGATCAGTTGAAGAATTATTTTTGTTTTTTTCTATCCAGCATTTTTGAAAATCGAACTGATACCCTGGCAGGTCTTTTATAAATTTTGCATGTATAAACAATTTCGGCTCATTTGCCTGTTGGAGGATTCCATTCATCCACAACTTTGCAATAAGCTCTTCCTTATACCTTAAAACTTGTCCGTTTAATTTTGCTTCTTTCTCAGAAGGCAATACTTGCATTGTTTGAATTGACTGGTGCCCGTTCTTGTTTTTATACTTGTTAACAAATGAACACAAACCTTTACCGGTACCCACTTCAACAAAAGTTACCTGATGGTTGTACAGTTTACTCAGAGTAGTCACACCTTTGGCAAATTCAACAGGCTTTCTGAGTTGTTGAGCCCAATAAGCAGCGTTACATACTTCTTCTCTGGCTATTTCGCCGTTTAAGTTCGAAACAAAATATTTTGCAGGTGGATGCAGCTTAATCTCTTTCATCACCTTTTCAAATTCTGTAGCAGCCTGCTCCATCATAACCGAATGGTAAGCATGAGAAGTAGTTAATTTTAAAGCGGGAATAGCCTGCTGATCTAAAGTTTGTTTCAATGCTTCAATCGCCTGCCCTGTTCCTGAAACAACAAGGTCTTCCATTGAATTAACAACAGCTATTTCACAAGCATGCTCCTGTATTATTGCCTTTACGGTTTTTTCATCCGCATGAATGGCCAGCATACTGCCTGTTTGCATTGATTGCATTAACTTAGCTCTTGTGATAACTGTTTTAATCGCATCTTCTAAACTAAACACTCCTGATAAAGTTGCTGCAACATACTCCCCTATGCTGTGGCCGATATAAGCATCCGCCTTAACGCCCAACTGTGCGAGGTAAGTTGCCAAAGTATATTCAACAATAAACAAAGAGATTTGTGTCCATTGAGTTTCGTGAATATCAAAAAGCGCAACTTCTTGTGCGGGGTATAGTACCTGAAAAAGGTCAACATCCGTATATTGATTGGCAATGCTTATACACTGGTCGATGCCAGCTTTAAAAAAAGGTTCATTCAGATACAGCTCTTTGGCCATCTGCGTATATTGCACACCCTGACCAGGGAACATAAACACTACTTTATTTTTGTTTTCTGTAGCTGTCTCGGCATAGGAATTATCTTGCTTTAATTGTACAGTTAAATCCTTTACATTCTTTGCACAATAAGCACTTCTATAATTAAATTGCTCCCTTCTTTCCTGTAAGGTATAAGCAATGTCCCGAATAGTAGATGCAGAAGTATCCTTAACAGATTCACTCAGGTAATTGGCCAGCACTTTTTTATACAGTTCAAGTGAGGCTCTGCTTTTCGCTGATACAGGAACGATATACATTAAATCATCTTCTGCCTTCCGGGTTTCTTCCTGTTTATCCGCCTGTTCAATAAAATCACCAATAATCACATGCGCGTTGGTTCCTCCGATACCGAAAGAACTTACACCAGCCAGGCGTTGTCGATTCGCAGCAGCCAACCAGGGTCTGTTTTCCGTGATGATCTCAAAATTACTTTGACCCAAATTCAAGTCCGCGTTAGGAGTAGTATAGTTTAGCTGACCAGGGATAATATTATTTTGCAACATGGCACAAACTTTAATTAAGCCCGCTGTGCCTGCAGCGGAATCAGTATGTCCGATATTCGCTTTAACCGCTCCTAAAATTGTTTTGTATGTTGTGCCTGTATTAGTGGATTTAGTATATGTAAATGCTTCCTTCAGAGCCTGAACCTCTATCGGATCACCCAAAGGGGTAGCTGTACCGTGGCATTCCACATAATCAATCTGATCCGACGTGATGCCGGCCATCATTTGCGCATTGATTATGCATTCACTCTGACCGATCACAGAAGGTGCAGTGTAACCGGATTTCCGGTCTCCATCGTTATTGCTTGCATAACCTTTAATTACTCCTAAAACAGTATCCTTCTCTTTAATTGCATCCGCTAAACGTTTCAATACTACTACACCTATACCGGAGCCTGCTATTGTACCGCTTGCTTCTTTATCAAATGTTTTGCAATGCCCGTCTCTCGACATGATCATTCCTTCTTCGTAAACATAACCCACCTGGTCGGGTAAAGTTAAAGACACGCCTCCGGCCAAAGCCATTGTACAGGTACCTAATTGTAAATTTTTACAGGCTTCTACAACAGCCACTAATCCTGTAGAACAAGCAGTGTTAATAGAATTTGCCGGGCCGGATAAACCCAATAGAAAAGCAGTTTTGGTGGCCAGGGCATCTTTGCTGTTAGCAGTTGATGCTTCCCACAGATTGATCTGACCGGAATGCTCAGCCTGCAAAATATGTTCAGAGAAATAATCACCTGATCCGCTTCCTGCAAATACACCTATGTGCTGGTTTTTTCGCTCCGCGATATAACCTGCGCTTTCCAGTGCATACCAGCAATGCTCTATAAATTTGCGGATCTGCGGATCCAATTGCCTGGCTTCATTGGGTGATAATCCCCAAAACAAGGGATCAAAAAGCTCAATACCTTTTACCTGTCCTGCTACAGGAACATAAGCCGGATCTTCCAGCAAAGCCTCCTCTACTCCCAATCGTATACATTCCTCTTTGTTATAAAACTCAAGGCCTTCCTGTTGCCCCGAAATCAAATCCCAAAACTCAGTAACAGTTGCTGCGCCACTAAAGGCACCTGAAACAGCTATAATAGCGATTTCATGCGCACCATTTTTATTCCTGCTATTTTGTAATTTATAAACTGTTGAATTGGCTTGTTGGATGCTTTCAATTAATTTTTTAATAGAATTGTGTTTAAATAAATCAGCCACACTAAGCAGTTTAAATTCATCCAGCTGATTCAATTTACGTTTAAGCTGAATACTTAAAATAGAATTACCCCCCATCCTGAAAAAATTCTGATGGGTACTGATTTGATCCGGTGGCAAACCTAAAACACTTGCATAAATTTCGCAGAGCTTAATTTCTATTTCTGTTACCGGAGCAATACGTTCCTCTGCCGATGGGTTATACCCGGCATCAGGCAATGCACGTTTATCTAACTTCCCATTGATAGTTAAAGGGAATTTTTCGATTTCCACTAAAACCCCGGGTACCATATATTCCGGTAACAGTTGCCTTAATTTATTCTGAATGCCTGCCTGACTTAAGTCTTCTTCTTTTTTGTCTCTTACATAATAAGCAACCAAATAATTTGTGCTACCGGTTTCTGTTTTTCTTTCTTTCGCAAGTACACAACTTTGCTGAATGCCTTTTACCTGTATCAGGGCATTCTCTATTTCTCCCAATTCTATCCTATAGCCCTGCAGCTTTACCTGGTCATCGTTTCTTCCAATGTATTCAAGGGTTCCATCTGCTAACCATTTCACTACATCGCCGGTTTTATATAAGCGGGTATAAGCTTTTGCCTGATCACCAGTAGTAAAAGGATTGGCAATAAAACGTTCTGCGGTTAAGTCCGGGCGGTTCAGGTACCCTCTCGCCAGACCTGCTCCACCTATATACAATTCGCCTGTTACACCAATTGGAACAGGCTTCCGGTTTGAATCAAGAATATAAACTTTTGTATTTTGAATGCTGGCCTTACTTAATGCCGCGGAATTAACAGATACAATAGAAGTGATGGTTGCCTCTGTTGGGCCATACGCATTAATAACAACCGGAATACTTGCTTTAAACTTACTGAACAATGTTTGTGATAAAAATTCTGCCCCCAGTACCAATCTTTTTACACCACTTAATTTTGATGCATCAACGGTGCTCATATAGGATGGGGTCGAGTCCAGATGAGTAATACCATTGTTTACAACGAATTTTACAAAATGATCGTTATCAATAACAGATGCATGGTCAATCATGTACAAAGTCCCGCCCGAGAATAAAGACAGGTATATTTGTTCAGCTGCTGCATCAAACACATAATTTGAAAAAAGCAAAAATCTTTCTGAGGAATCAATTTTATACTGCTGCAACAAGTCTTGTATTAAATTAATCACCCCCCTTTGTTCTATCATTACACCTTTAGGGTGACCTGTTGTTCCGGAAGTGTAAATCACATAACAAAGGTCTGTAGCCCACGCATGTTGCCGCAAATTTGAAGTATCTTCTTCTTTGTAAAATGTTGCTGTTAAGCCGATGTTTATTACTTTATCCTGCGGCAGGTGTATAGCAGGGTTTTCATTCAGCTGCTGTTGGCTTAATACAATTACAGCCCCGGTATCTTCCAGTATATAATCTATTCTCTCCCGTGGAAAAGTTGGGTCTATTGGCACATAAGCCCCTCCCGCTTTCAATACCGCCAGTATGCCGATCAGCATCTCCACACTCCTATCAAGGCACAAAGCGATTAGTGTATCGGGTGCAAGTGTTTGTTTTGTTTTTGCTTCGTATTGTTTTCTGATGTGTCGCGCCAGCTGATTACTTTTTTCATTCAGCTCTTTATATGTTAGCTGCTGTTGTCCATATACCAGCGCAATACGATCGGGTGTAGCTTTTACCTGTTCTTCGAATAACTGATGAATTGTTTTATTTTCGGAAAACTCCTTATCGGTAGCATTCCAATCATAAATAATTTGTTTGTATTCTTCCGCGCTTAACAAACTAAGCTGACTGTATGCTTTATCCGGCGCCTGTGTGAGCTGGTTCAGCAAATGAATATAATGCTCTGTAAAGCGTTTTATGGTATCGGGATGAAATAAGCTTGTGGCGTAGGTTATATGCCCGCTAAGCTCTTTCTGGCTATCATTGATGTAAAAAGATAAATCAAATTTTTCTACTTCATTCAGGTCTTCAAGCTCATAAGGTTTCAGGTAATTTTGTTGCAGATCGTGTTCACCAAGATTCGTTACTTCAAATGTAACCTGAAAAACCGGATGCCTTGAGGTATCCCGTTCAAGTTTTAATTCATTCACTAATTTTTCGAAAGGTAAATCCTGGTGTGTTTGCGCCTCTACCTGATCCTGGTGAACCTGTTGAATTAAATCTGTAAAGCTTTGATCGGATGTAAGCAGCGTTCTATGTGCCTGCATATTCACAAAAAATCCAATCAGGTCCTGTGTTTGATTTTGACGACGGTTTGCAATAGCACTTCCTACAACAATATCCTGTTGCCCTGTATATTTACCAAGCAAAACTTTTAGACTGCTCAACATCACACTGTTTAAGCTAATCCCATGAGTTTGCGCCAGGGATCTTAACTTTTGACTAATTTCCCTGTTCAAAACAAACTTTTGCAGCCCTCCATTGTAATCAACTTTGTTCGGTCTCACATAATCTGTTGGAAATTCCAGGGTTTGGTACCCGGTCAATTTGTCTTTCCAATAACTTAACTGCCTGTTCAATACCTCACCCGTCAGATAAGCTCTTTGCCAGCATGCATAGTCTTTATATTGAATCCCTAATTCAGGTAAACGGAATGCAGTATCTTTATTTATATAAGCTTCATAATAAGCAAACAATTCCTTCTGAAACACCTCGGTCGACCAGCCATCACTTGCAATGTGATGGGTGTTGATTAACAGAATAATTTTATTTCCTTTACTTGCCGCTTCACCCTGTTGAATACAATACAATTTTACACGTATCGGGTATTCTTTCGTCAGATCAAAAGGCCGGTTGATCTCTTCATGCATCAGAGATTTATAATCAACTGTATCGCTTACCATTATTTCTTCGATAACCAAAGGAGAGGTATGGACAACCTGCACAGCACCTGCTTTGTTATCTCCCTGTTCAATTGTACTTCTTAATACTTCATGCCGGGATACGATTTGTTGCAGGGCGTATTTTAATCCCTCCACATTGGTATGAAGATCCAATTCATACAATTCAGGCATGTGATAAGCATTGGTTCCTTCTTCATACTGTTCAATAAACCATAAACTTTCCTGGGCAAAAGAGAGCATTGCAGAATTAAGTCCGGTTTGATATATGTGTTGACCTGTACCCTTGTCACTAAAAATTTTATTTTGTTTCAGCACTTCCATCACCTCATTTTTATGCTGCTTTAGTTTTAGCATAAGCTCTGAAACATCAATATTTTCAGGAGATTTAAACTTAATCGCATCATTTTGCAACCAAAGCCAAAGCCCCAGTTTATTTGCCTCGTAAAGGATGTTTATTACTTCTGTCATTTTATAATTCTCCTTCAACATACATTATGCTATTTTTTTCATTGGCATAAGCCAATAATTTAGAACAGGTAGGATATTTAAATATATCTGCAACTTTCACATCAACATTTAACAATGCACTCATGCGATGCGATACACGTATCGCCAATATGGAATTACCACCGATACTAAAAAAATTATCGCTGAGCCCAACCCTTGTTAATCCAAGAACTTCCGTCCAGATTGCACACAGGTCTTTTTCAATTTCAGTTGTTGGAGCAGTGTATTCTTCAGACAAGGAATTAAAATCAGGGTCAGGTAAAGCTTTTCTATCCAATTTTCCATTGATGGTAAGCGGGAATGACTCCATTGCTATCAGAACAGAGGGCACCATGTATTCCGGTAATACACTGGACAAGTGTTTGCGGATATTTTCTTTGCTTAATTGATTCAGAAAAGGAATGTTGTGATGATTGATCGCAGCTTCTTTTGAAATTATATTCCAGGTATCTCCTTCAATATTACCTGTACTGCTTGTTATTTCTTTACTTTGGTTTGAAATAATAACATCATACCTGTACATACTTAATTCATTGGTATACTTACCTGCTCTTTTGAAAATTTCAATCTTTATATTTTTATACCTGTTTTTTAAATTAGCAAAGTAAGCAGGACTAATCAACAATTCATTTTCTTTCAAAGCAATGCTTTCAATATCCTGCGGGCTGTATTTCTTCCCTTGAAAATCAAGTTTTTCTTTTATTAATTCCTTGTGCAGGTCATAATTTCTAATGTCTCCTAAAAAAACGGAGCCTTTTGCTGAAAGCTTCTTCATGGCTTTATCTACCACTTCCTCAAAATAATTAATGTTAGGGAAATACTGGCAAACCGAGTTTATTACAACCGTATCGAAATACTCATCAGCGGGCAACTGATCAAGCTGATCTGCTTTCAGGTGATAAAACTCCGTATTGTAATTTTTGTTTTCCAGGTATTTTTTATGCCTGTCTATTACAAGTTGAGAAATGTCCAGGCCCACATACCGTTCAACTTCATTTAGCAGAGGGTACATCAGCAAGCCTGAACCAAGTCCTATTTCGAGAATACTGGCGGGTTGTGTACCTTTAATTAAATCAACGATATTGTCGCGCCATTCTTCCATCTCAGCCAGTGGAACAGGTTCTTCAGTAATGTAACTGTTCCAGCTCGAGAAATCTGTTTCTATGTTAATTTCTTCAACAGTTTTGTTGTACTCTGAATCATAAATACTCTCCCAACTATTCAGCACATCCGCATAATCATCTGAGGAATGTTTATTGTCCAACACATAATACGCCACCAGGTATTTATCACCACCTGCTTCCATTTTTCTTTCTTTAGCTAAAACACAGCTTTGCTGAATTCCTTCCATATTGACCAAAGCCGTTTCTATCTCACCCAACTCTATCCTGTATCCACGTATCTTCACCTGGTCATCGTTTCTACCCAAATACTCAATGTTTCCATCGGGCATCCATTTTACTAAATCCCCTGTCTTGTACAAACGGGTGTAGCCTTTGGTTTTATCAGCTTCAGTAGCAAATGGATGGGGGACAAAACGTTCGGCAGTTAAATCCGAACGGTTCAGGTAACCACGCGCTAAGCCGGCTCCGCCTAAATACAATTCTCCAATAACACCAACTGGAACAGGCTTGCGG
>JAHEYF010000089.1 GCA_023251755.1 Bacteroidota bacterium | reverse complement strand
TTTGTAAAAGGATATTTGTTTGGACAGGATAAATGTAAAGATGGATACAATGATTAAGGGAGGAAGTAAGATATAACTCCCGGTCATTTCCACAATCATAATAATACCTGCAATAGGGGCATTGGCCACACCAGCATAAAAAGCACCCATGCCCACCACAATAAATGAAGCAATGCTTACCGGGTGGTGAAGGAAAAACTTTGCGGCCACACCAACCGCAGCACCAAGCATAGCCCCAATAAACAAAGAAGGCCCGAAAATACCTGCGCTACCCCCGCTGCCAATGGTTAAGGTGGTGGCTACAATTTTTAAAAAAGCAATAACGAGTAAACTGATAACGATGCTTTCCCAGGTGGCATTGCCTAAAAAATCGGGGAGCTTGCCGGCAATGGTGTAAATTAAAAAATCGTGCCCTGTGCCGGATACTTCAAAAAACAACAAAGCTATTCCGCCTGTCAGCAATCCGCCCACCGCAGGTTTAAGGTAGGAAGGAACCTTCCATTTATTAATAAAGACCTTGGCATTGTTAAAACCCCTGATAAAAAGGTAACCAAATAAAAAACACAAAGCTCCGAGGGCCAGGTAAAATAAAATTTCGTTCACATGAAACTGGGTAAGGCTGCCCATGTTCAAAAAAGGTTCGGTTCCGGCGTAAGTGGTGTACACCAGATAAGCGGTTACCGAAGAGATGAAGCAGGGGATGAGTGCGTCACTTTCAATGTCTTCCTTGTATACCATTTCAACAGCGGTTAAAGCACCGCCCAAAGGGGTTTTAAATACAGCGCCTAATCCGGCAGCTGTTCCGGCCAGCATCAACGTGCGCCTGGCTCTTGCTCCGGTGTTCACAATATTGGCGATGGCCACTCCAATACCAGCACCTATCAGGGATATAGGGCCTTCTTTTCCACCGCTGCCCCCTGTGGGTATGGTAAATAAAGTAGCTAAGGCTTTAAACAAAGGGATGGATGTTTTTATTTTCCCTTCCTTGTTGTGAAAGGCGTTGATCATTTCATCCGTCCCTGTACCCTCTGCATCTTTACAATATACATAAATAATTAAACCGGCCATTAAGCCGCCTAAGGCAGGAAGTAAAACTATAAATGCGGCAGATGTCGGGTGTTGAAATACAAAAGAGGTTTTTTGTGCGAGGCTCAGGGATTGTTCTGCGCTTTGAACATGAAAGGACTTGTAAAAGGATTCAAGAAAACTGAGCAACCACGAAAACACCATGGATATAATCCCGGAGAGTATCCCAACTAAGACAGCGTAAATAAATATGCTGTGTTGAAACTTTACCCTCAGTATCTTTTTAAAATAGGCTGCTACCATATTTGAAGACAACGAAAATACTCATTTTATAATTAAGGTTTTATCCACAAAGTGCGGTACTGATAAGTTTTCCTTATTTATCTACAGATAAATGTAATTTATCGAACATAATCACTAAATTGGCGGGAATTTTTAAAAATCCCCGTGCTTTCATTTTCCCCGAAATATACTATTGCAATGCTGTTTTGTATAGTGTTGCTGCTGTCTGGAACTCCTGTGAAAAGTTTAGGGGCATCTTCTGTTTCTAAAGATCGTATATGCGGCAACCCGGATTCAACACTTCTTAAAGAACAAGCCTATTTAGAGATAAAGGGTTTTTTGACATTTAAAAGAAAAAAACTGAATTACTTAGATGTGATGATTTATGAGGAAGGGAAAATAGTAAAGCAAGTCAACACCAGGAGTGATACTATGGTTAAAATGAGGTTTTACAATGATAAACATTACAGCCTTGTAATTAAAAAAGATGGGTTCATTACTGCGGTGATAATTGTTTCCACATCAATGAACGGGACAGTGTTGAACAAGGTGTACCATTTTGATTTTGAATATGAAATGATTCCTGTGAGCAATAATCTGAACAAGGAGTTTATTGATTACCCCGCCGCTTATATTCAATTTGAAAAAGCAAGTGATAAGTTTGTTATCAGCGAAAAATACAATGCTTATATCCGGAAATCTTTGGGCTATAGCATTAAATAAAAAATTCTAAAATCAAAATTCTAAATCCTGCTTATCCCCCTTTAACTGTTCGCTATCCGAAATCAACTATGAACTATGAACGAGAGAACTAAGAACTAAAGAACTTATTTCAGTTTTTTCTCCTTCTCCATCATCCTGATAACTTCTTCAACCTGCTCGGCACCTACACGTTTTACTTTAATAATTTTGTTTTTATCTAAAATATAAATAACAGGGGTGCTGTATATATCAAATTTCTTTTTCAGGTTATTCAGATGAACGCCATCTGTTACATTCACCCAATCCAACTTATTTTCAATAATAAATTTTTTCCATTTGTCGTATTCATGCTGTGTATACACTGCAAAAACTTCCATGTCAATCCCTTCTTTTTTCATTTTATGGTAAGCATCCAAAATAATAGGAATTTCTTTTTTGCAATGCCCGCAATCCACATCCCAGAAAACCAATACCGTGTATTTCGATTTTATTTTAGACAGGGAAACAAATAATTTTTGCAGTGTTGTTTGGTTGTCGTAATACACCTGGGTTAGTTTTTCGCTGCTGCTAATGGTGTCCATTCCTAATTTCTGAATTGTTTTTACGCCTGCTGTATCAATCATTTGCAGCTCAGGCGATACTTTTCCGATTAGTATAGGTTCTAATATATCTGCCCGGTCAATTACTTTTTCCAATGATTTTTCATCCAACCAGGTGGCTTTTCCTGTTCTGTAGTATTTATTGATTAAATGAACAAACACGGCATCCATGCCCATTATTTTCGAGGTCTCGGTCATAAAGGTAAGGTTGTGGGTAATAAATTTAAACAGGTCCTTATTGGGTTCGGTGGCCTTGATAAACCTGTCGGCTTCGGCTATTACTGAATCGGGGTGTTGTACAATTACTTTTTCAAAATAACGTTTAAACTTGTCGGCAAAAATTTTGTTGGTGTTCAGTGTTCCGTAATCATTTAAAGGAATGCCATCCCAAAAATGATTTTTATAATAATTGTATTGCCACAAAGAATCTTTGCGTCCGTTTTTTGCCAATGGCGCTTCCGGTACTTCGGGATCGTTTTGTAAGCGGATAAGGGTGGCTAAATAATTGTTGGGGTTTTTAGCGAGGTAATCGCTTTGGTATTTTTTTATTTGTTTAAATAAATCAGCATTTCGTTCATTTAATAATTTGGTGGAGTCGGCTATTTTTTTTGATTTTACATCTTTTTCATAATTCATTCTTTCCATGTTCTTCGAACCCATAAAGGTAACGAACTCGAGAAAGTCCTGATTTTCCTTAGGGCCGGTCACCTTCATGTTTTTGTAATAGTTAAGGGTGTCGGTGCTAAAAGTAAGTTTCTGACTTTCATTTA
This sequence comes from Bacteroidota bacterium, assembly GCA_023251755.1. Classification (GTDB taxonomy): domain Bacteria; phylum Bacteroidota; class Bacteroidia; order B-17B0; family Aurantibacillaceae; genus JAHEYF01. Next base: position 15,040 of record JAHEYF010000089.1, on the reverse strand, counting down.
TAATAAAATCGAAATACAACATTCCTTTTTTAGCGCTGTACAGGGAATAAATCCCTTTTTCCAATTTTTGTTTCCCGCTAAAAGACATATTGCCCGCTTTATCTACCTTTGCGGTATCCACTATATAGGGCTTGTCCCAGGTGTATTTGGTGAGGTAACATACATCGTCGCTGCTGTTTTTTATAGCTACTTTTATTTCATAAGCATTTTGAGCCTCTGATTGAAAGAAGGAAAATCCAACTAAGCTTAAAATAAGGGATACATGTTTTTTCATAGATAAAAGTATTTTTTGGCGTGAAGTCTACAAAAATAACACCAAGTTTGAATAAACAAGGGATTATTGCAAGCGTATTTGTTAAAATTATTTAAAATTAATCCCTTTTTTGTTTTAAATCGACTATCATCTGCTTTAGATTATTATGATACCTGGATGAAAGCACTTGATTTAATGAATCGTACAGCTCATCGTAGCGTTTGTATTGCATAAAAAAAGCATTTTTGGTGATCAATATATCTTTATTGTTTTCAGAAAAACGTTCAGGAAAATTTAAAGGTAAATGTCCGGCTTCAAGGTATATACCACGGAGCATTTTCTTTTTTAAAGCGTTGCAGGTAACTGTATCTGAAATATTAAAAGTCAAATACAAACTATCTAATTTTTTTGCAGATTGTAGGACAAAAGCGGTGTTCAATGAATCATCGGCCCTGACTCTTAAATAATTGTTCAGTTCGCTTGTATCGTTTTGTAAAAACAGCAGGGTTGCTTTATGGGCAATAAAATTGGCGAGGTTCTCATTTACTTCTACTGTTCCCGGTGCATAATAGGTGTTGTGGAAAAGCTCATGAAAAATAAGGTTGGCCAGCCTCCCTTTCGATTTTTTTAACATGCCCGATAAAACCGGATCGCTTAAGAATCCTAAAGTACTCCATGCGCCAACCGGACTCAGGTCGGTATCGTAGCCTTTCTTTCTTAATTTTTCATATTCGGGTAGGGCGGCCTTGTAATCAAAATAACCTTTGTAACTCACTTCTCCCAATACCGGGAATTTCCAGGTATAGGCTTTAAAGCGGTAGGGTTCGCAGGCAGTGATGGTCCATAAGGAAGCGGTGTTTTTTTGATCGTAAAAGGTAGTATAACTCTTGCTGATTTTATAACCTAAACTATCTACTGAATAATTTTTTACAAGGCCAATAAACTTTAATTTTTCTTTTTCTTTTGCAGATAAAGTGTGCTCTTCCAATACTTCGGCTATTGGCCGTGTATAATAAATAATAGACAATTGCCCTTTGGCCTGCTTCAGCCCATAGATCACCAGATCGGCCATGAGCAGGCAACAGGTAAAGATTACCATTGTTAGTGCCTGCACAAACAAGCCGCTTATAAATTTAATTTTGCCCAAAAACCTGATTATATTTGTAAATCTACAAAATGAATACACAACATAAATAGCTATGTTTTTTTATTTGTCAAAAATCCTCGCGTTTTTTCTTAGCCCTTTAATCTGGGTATTTATTCTTTTTGTTTACAGTTGGAGAAGTAAAACAGAGTCAAAGAAAAAACGTTCGTTTATTGCAGGGCTTATTGTGTTGTATGTATTTAGTAATTCATTTATTGTGGATGAATGTATGCGGGCCTGGGAATATACAAGTCCGGATATGCAAAAAACAGAAAAGTTTGATTATGCAATTGTACTGGGAGGGATGGTGAGTTATGATGAACGATTAGACAAACCTCAGTTTTCGCGTGGCGCAGACAGGCTTTTGCAACCGCTGGTGCTCTTACAGCAGCAGCAGGTAAAAAAAATAATTTTAACCGGAGGTTCAGGCAGTATAGAATTCCCTGATCATAAAGAAGCGGCTATTCTGAAAAAATACTTAGTGAGTATTGGTGTTCCGGATTCCTGTATTATTATTGAAAATGAGTCGAAGAATACCAGGGAAAATGCTTTGTTTACAAAAAGGATAGTAGATAGCCTTCACATCAACTCAAAAATTCTATTTGTTACTTCTGCTTTTCACATGAGGCGCGGAATAGGATGTTTTAATAAAGCAGGTATAACCAACATCAGACCCTGGCCAGCTGACAGGTACAGTGGGAAGCGGAAGTTTGGAATTGACCATTGTTTTATCCCCAATATAGAAGCAATGAGTTCTTTTTCATTGCTGATTCATGAAATTTCGGGGTACTTTATTTATAAGATAAGCGGGTATGTTAGTTAGAAAGCTCAATTGTTTATTCGTTCTTTAGTTTAATAGTTAACCTAAAGAACGAATAAACTAAAAAACTATTGAACTGGTTTTTATAGGTGAATTACCTCCCCATAAGCCGCCGCCGCCGCCTCCATAATGGCTTCACTCATGGTAGGGTGCGGGTGTATAGTTTTAATCATTTCGTGCCCGGTGGTTTCTAATTTACGTGCAGTTACAACGCCTGCAATCATTTCCGTTACATTAGCGCCTATCATGTGGGCGCCAAGGAACTCGCCGTATTTAGCATCGAATATTACTTTTACAAAACCGTCTTTAGCTCCGGCAGCACTGGCTTTACCACTGGCCGAGAAAGGAAATTTACCTACTTTGATGTCATAACCGGCTTCCTTAGCTGCTTTTTCGGTATAACCAACCGAGGCAATTTCGGGGGTGCAATAGGTACAACCCGGAATGTTTTTATAATCCAGGGCTTCGGGGTGATGACCGGCGATTTTTTCCACACATATTATTCCTTCTGCACTGGCTACGTGGGCCAGGGCTTGTCCGCCCACACAATCCCCAATGGCATAATAACCCGGTACATTGGTAGCATAAAATTTATCAGTAATTATTTTCCCTTTATCGGTAGCAATTCCGGTTTCTTCAAGGCCAATGCCTTCTATATTGGTTTGAATACCAACAGCAGATAAAACAATTTCAGCATCCAGTACCTTAGTACCTGTTTTTGTTTTTACATTTACTTTACAACCTTCTCCTTTGGTATCTACACTTTCTACAGAAGCTTCGGTCATCACATCGATACCAATTTTTTTGAAGGAACGCTCTAATTGTTTGGACACTTCTTCGTCTTCAACCGGAACAATATTGGGAAGAAACTCTACGACTGTTACCTTGGTGCCCATAGTGGCATAAAAATAAGCAAATTCAACGCCAATGGCTCCTGAACCAACCACTACCAATGATTTTGGAAGTTTGGGCAGGGTCATGGCTTCACGGTAACCGATTATTTTTTTTCCATCCTGTGGCAGGTTGGGTAATTGACGGGAGCGGGCGCCAACAGCCAATAGAATGTTTTTGGCTTCGTAAGTTGTTACTTTGCCATCGGCAGCCGTAACTTCAACTTTTTTACCGGGTTTTACTTTGCCCGAGCCATTAATTACATCGATCTTGTTTTTTTTCATTAAAAACTGAACCCCTTTGCTCATGCCATCGGCCACATCGCGGCTGCGTTTTACAACGCCCGAAAAATCAGCTTTTACGTTATCGGCACTTAATCCGTATTCTTTGGCGTGGTTGAGGTATTCAAACACCGAAGCACTTTTTAACAAGGCTTTAGTTGGTATACAGCCCCAGTTCAGGCAAATTCCGCCCAGGTTTTCTTTTTCTACCACAGCCGTTTTAAGGCCCAGCTGTGAAGCGCGTATAGCGGCAACATAACCACCGGGTCCGCTGCCTATAACAATTATATCGTAGCTCATAATAAATTGAATTAGTGCCTGCGAAAATAACATTTAATTTTCTTTTTCTTAGTTTTTTGTTCGTTTTAAGTTCTTAGTTCTTTGTTCAAAGTTCTTAGTTGTGGAAGTTCTGAGGGGGATCAATTGTCACTCTTAAACCAACTACCTGGTACTTGTTGCTATGTGTTCAAATTGAGCCTCCACTTTATAAAAAGAAAACGAAACAATAAAATAACGTCACTATCGTTCTTTCCCAAAACAGAACAATTGAAAAACAACCCGTCAGAAAATAGAAGCAATGGATGCACATTGCTTTTAATGTTTTTATTCCTGTGTTCATTCATACGTGGGCAAGACAGTGCGCAATTCTCTCGCCGTAAATTAAATTTCGGGGCTAATTTATCGTTTACCTACGCTTCTGAAATGAATGATTTGTTTCTATGTCCGGGTATAGAAATAAATTATAAAAAACATACACTTATAGTTGGCCCCACATTTAATTTTGATCACAACCAAAAAGTAGAGGGGCTTAAAATAGATTATCAACTAAACCCTGTTAGTGAAAGTAAGCACATTGCTTTTTATATTCAATTTGACAATCAGTTAAACATAAATACCAGCCATTATTTGTATTCGTATTGGAGTGGACAAAAAAAAATTGAGGTAAGAAGTAGCGCCAGAAAAACACAGGTGTTGAACACTATCGGTTACGGAATAAAACTAAAACTAATCAATGGTTTTTACATCAATCAGTCCGTTGGAATTGGAGTACTTTCTTTAAAACAAGATGACAGGAGTGATAAGCCGGGCTTCACTCACCAATCTTATATGGGTGCAGAGCCGGTGATTTATGTTAAATTAGGAATAGGTTATTTGCTTCATAAAAGAACAAGAGATAATTTTCCGGATTAAAAATTTTCTGAATTCATTTCAAAATTAAGTCTGTTCGTGTTCAAATAAACTACCCTTTGATTTTTAAATTTTGTAATCAGCATAAATTGCATCAATTGCAGCGGCCAGTTTTCTATCCTTTTCAGTTACTGTATTTCCGGCTGAGTGTGTACACAATACAATACTTACTTTGTTCCAGCAATTGCTCCAGTCAGGGTGATGGTTCATCTTTTCGGCCACCAGTGCCACCTGTGTCATAAAGGCAAAGGCCTGCAAAAAGTCTTTGAATTCAAAGGTTTGCTGCAGATGATTGTTTTGTTCTTTCCACATATTGACGAATAATTTACATCAAAGATAGAATTATTAATTCTGTTTTTTAACGAACTAAAAGCCCTGTTTGATACGTGTAGTGTATAAACAAAGAAGCCGTTCAGAAAGTTGAACGGGCTCCTTTTCTCTGGGGGAAGAGATGATTCGCTTAATCTGTTTTTAGTACACGTATACTTTTTAAGGTGGGCCCAGTAGATACATTTACAAGATAAACTCCGTTTTGGGTGGTGCTAAACGAATTGCTTTTTCCATCCCAGTTGAACACATAATTTCCTTTGGCTTGTTTTCCAATATTGCTGTAATATACCAGCTCACCCAATACATTGTATACATTTATTTTCACCTCTTTTTCTTCCTCTAAAGTGTATTCAATTTTTGTGGAATTAGTAAAAGGATTGGGATAGGCCGCTATAGCAGGCTTGTTTGTAGTGTTGGATAAATCCCCGGTGCCGGTAGTATTCGTGGTAATTTTATTGGTATTGGTCCAGGTGTGTGAATCACCGCTGCAAACCCAACTATAGGTTCCTATTTTAAGGCCTTCACCAAACCATGGATTCATATAATAAAGGTTGTTTCCGCTTAATCCGTGCCCAACAATAAAGTGACCGCCGCCACTGGCCCAACCCCATCGGATAACAAACAACCTGTTGTGTTGCAACTCCGTTTGGACCGTAGTCTGGCTTAAGGCACTGTTCACCCCGGTGTTTTGCAAAGCGCCAAAGTGAACTAAAATATCCTGTATGCTACCGGCCGAATTGTAATTGTAATTCCAGTAATTGCATCCCTGGCTGGGGTTGGTGCAGCAATTTGTACTTCCAAAATTATGAAAGGTGGCTGTATTTCTGGTCCACTCAACGATCTGGCACTGGCTATTAACGTATCCGTAATAATCCAGTATGGTTTTTGAAGAGCCGGCCCAGCACCATTGGTCTTGTTCCTGTTCGTTGTTAACAACGTTTAAAACCTGTGCCTCAAGGCTAAGGCAAAGACAAGAAAATATAAAGGGGTATAGTATTAAATTTTTCATTGGAGGTTTTTTAGATTAAGTTAAATTTAGAAGTTAAAAATTGAGAAGCCATAAGTAAAAAGCCATAAGCCATAAAGTCGTAACGGTTACGATTACCTTTTACCTTTTAACTTTTTACTTTTAACTTAGCATTAGTTTGTATTGTTTGATGATTCGAGCGACTCTTTATAGAAAACTGAAATATCAGTAGCAACTGGCCGCCCGGCATTCAGCTGATAAACAGAGATGGGCGACTGCGTATTGATCTCAATTAAATTGCCCAGCTTTTGATTGCAAAGGGCTGCAAAATTAGTCGTGATATAATCTCTGCTTAAGAAAGTATTCCGGATCAATACACGTTCACTCGAAGGATTAAAATACAGTTTTTCAAATTCTTCAATTTTTTGAGCAAGCCCGTTTGCACCAAAATCAACCGCCTCAGCTACGCCCGCATTTATTTGAACAGTAAGCAGGGCTACATAATGACCGTCGACCGATAAAGGTACACGCCATTCATTTCCCGAAACAAACAACAGGTCTTTGTCTTTCTTCGATAAATAATAAGTTTGATAAGGCTCTTCAATTTTTATTTTCGAAAAATCACTACGCATGGCAAAGCCATAGTCTTTCTCACGTCCTTCGGGAATTAAATTTAAAAACGACAGCGCTTTTTGCAGAGCTTCCTTTTTAACCATAGCATTTAAATCGCTGTTTCCGGTATTGGCAACAACATGGTTTGCGGAAGAAGTACTTGTTTGGGCATTTAGCAGCAATCCTCCCAGGATGACTGATAAAATCAGGAGTAGGTTTTTTTTCATGGTGGTTTAGGTTTTGAGTGATAAATTAAAAACAGGGGCTTTATGGTTTGCAATTTCAATTATATTTTAGTAGTATGGGGGAATTGTTTATTAAAAGTTAAAAGGTTAAGTGAAGCTATTTTTTATTAGATGTTATTTATTGTATTTATTATCAATTAGTTGTATATTTATTTTTTAACTAATCATAAGGAGTCAAGTAGATAAAAAGTCTATGTTTTAAACAATATTCAGGCAACTTTGTACCCTGTTCTTAGTCTAAAACCGGCTTTGTTTTACGAATGATAAAATAAAATAAATGAAAAAAAAGGAAGCGCTTTACGACCTTATTAAATCATTGACCCAAAACGAGAAAAGGTTTTTTAAAATTTATGCATCAAGGCATACAATCGGTGAGAAAAATAATTACGTAAAACTTTTCGAATCGATAGACAAACAAAGTTCTTACGATGAGCAGAAGATCCGAAAGAACAACAACTCAGTCAGCGGGCATTTTTCAGCAGAAAAAAATTACCTCTACAACCTTATTTTGGAATGCTTAGATAGTTACCACAAAGATTCTTCTATCGACAGGCAGATCAGTAAATACATCAATGTAGCCAGGGTTTTAGCAGAAAAAAAATTAGATGAACAAAGTGTGAAAATAATAGAAAAAGCCAAAAAACTTTCGGAGGAATACAACCGCTTCGAAAATATTATTTCACTTACAGCCTTGCAAAAAAACACCGGCTTTAACAGAGATACCATTACAAACGAAGAGTTGGGCAATTATTACAGCGAAATTTTTTTGTCTCTCCATCAATTGAATATTAAATTGGAATTCAATAAAATACATGATGAACTGCTGCTTCAACGAAGGCGAATGGGGCCGGTTAAAAATGCAGAAGAACTGAAAGACTTAAAAAAATTTTACAACCAACCTTATTTCAGGCATGCTTCCAGTATAAATTCCTTTGATGCAAACATCTTTTACCTATTGGCAAAAATAGAGTATTCAAGAATTTTGCGGGACAATAAAAAGTGCCGCACCTATTGCCTCAAACTGCTTTCTTTGTTTCATCTTCATGTGAATCGTATTGCGGATAATATTAATCAATACATCTACCTGCTGAATGTTTTTATTGTAGAAGGTTTGTATCAGGGCAGGCGGGAGGAAGCCGATGCAAGCCTGGAAAGACTGATTTCTATCCCTTCGCTTACAGGCGAAAAAACAATTACCAACGATGTAAAAGTTAAGTTGTTTGAAGTCTATTATACCTGCAAAACGGACATAGCCATAAAATTCAGGGATTATGAAAGTGCACTTCCTGATATCCCAACAATTGAACGTGAATTGGAAAAAATGGAAGGTCTGATGACCCCTTCTTTTAACCTTGTTTTAAAATCAAACATTGCCTGTGTTTATTTTGGTGCCGGGCAATACAAACAATCGCTTAAATGGTGCAATAAAATTATGAACGACCCGCCTGAATACAGACAGGATATATTTTACATTGTGCAGATGTTGTACCTGCTGATCCATTTTGAATTGGGCAACCAGCTTATTTTACCCAGTCTCATGAAATCTACTTACCGCAATCTTTACAAAAGACAAAGGGTGTACCAGTTCGAAAATATTTTTTTAAAATACCTTCGCCTTTTTCTTAGGGCTGAAACAAAAAAAGATCAAAAATTATTGTTCATTCAGTTCAGGGAAGACCTGGTTCCTTTAATAGACAATAAGTTTGAAAACCTTGTTTTTACTGATATTGATATAATGGGTTGGATAGATAAAAGAATAAAACTTTAATTCTTTCTTTATTTCAAATTTTTTTTAGAATATTAGGATAAAATTCAGGCTTGTTTTTTGGAATTCAAAAACAAGGAACAACAGCTAAAAATGCCGTTATTTTTGCTGTTCCGCGATTTTGTCCTTAAAATATTTGTTTATCTTTGTAAGATGTCAAAAACGCGTGTTTTGGCAGGGAATTGTTGAAATTGTTTAAAATTATTATTGAACAGGAAATGAGTAAGGAGGCTATACAAACCGCTAATGGTTTAAGTTTTGAAGAATTTAAAAAAGTAGTTTTAAACGATTTCCGTATTGTAAACGAAAGCCGTCAGGCAAGTTTGCTCGGACGTAAAGAAGTACTGACCGGAAAAGCCAAATTTGGAATTTTTGGCGATGGAAAAGAAGTGGCCCAGGTAGCTTTGGCCAAAGTATTCAGGGATGGTGATTTCAGGAGTGGGTATTACCGCGACCAGACTTTTATGTTTGCCATCGGGGAACTCACCCTTCAACAATGGTTTGCCGGCCTGTATGCACACACCGATCTTGAAGCTGAACCCATGTGCGCCGGACGGCAAATGGGAGGGCACTTTGGTACACACAGCCTGAATAGAGATGGTAGCTGGAAAGACCTCACCAAACAAAAAAATTCCTCTCCCGATATTTCCCCTACAGGTTCGCAAATGCCACGCCTGCTTGGACTGGCTTATGCCTCGCATTTTTATAAAGTAAACACCGATTTACACAGCGGAAAATACACCCGTTTTTCGAACAAAGGCGATGAAGTGGCTTTTGGTACCATTGGTGATGCAAGTACTTCAGAAGGTTTGTTTTGGGAAACAATAAATGCCGCCGGTGTTTTGCAGGTGCCCATGATGGTAAGTGTCTGGGACGACGGGCACGGTATTTCTGTTCCAAAAAAATACCAGACCACCAAAGAAAGCATTTCGGAAATATTAAAAGGCTTTCAGCGTGATGGGAAAAATGGTTACGAAATATTTAAAACCAAAGGCTGGAACTACGCCCACCTTTGCGAAACCTATGAAAATGCAGTAAAAATATGCCGCGAAGAACATGTACCCGTATTGGTACACGTGGAAGAAGTCACACAGCCACAGGGCCATTCCACTTCGGGTTCGCACGAGCGTTATAAATCCAAAGAACGCCTTCAATGGGAAACTGAAAGTGATTGCATACGAAAAATGCGTGAGTGGATGCTTGAAAATGCCCTGGCTACTGAAACGGAATTAGATAAAATTGAAGAAGACGCCAAAAAAGCTGTAAGGGATGCGAAAAATGCAGCCTGGACAGCTTACCTGAGCCCTATAAAAAATGAAATTAATGAAGTAGCCGCATTGCTGGACGAAGTAGCCGAAGGCAGTGAACAGGCCGAACAGATCCGCAAATTCAGATCAGAATTAACAACAATTGCCGAACCGATCAGAAAAGACATTCAGGTGGCGATTAAAAAAACACTGCGTTTAACACGCCATGAATACCTGCCGGCAAAACAAAAAATAGTAGACTGGTTAACAGCTTCCAATATTGAAAATTTTGACCGCTATAGTTCTTACCTGTACTCACAGTCCGAAAACTCAGCCTTGAAAGTACAGCCCGTTGCTGTTGAATACAATGAAGAAAAACAATGTGATGCAAGGGAAGTGATCCGGGATAATTTTGATGCTATTCTCAGCAAATACCCTGAAGTACTCATCTTTGGTGAAGACTCCGGGAAAATAGGAGGGGTGAACCAGGGCCTGGAAGGCTTGCAGACCAAATACGGCGAACACCGTGTGTTTGACACAGGTATTCGTGAGGCAACAATTATGGGACAGGCCATTGGCCTGGCTATGCGCGGTTTAAGGCCCATTGCCGAAATACAATACCTCGATTATTTGTTGTATGCCCTGCAGATCATGAGCGATGATTTAGCCACTATTCAATACAGGACCAAGGGCTCGCAAAAAGCCCCGGTTATTGTACGCACCAGAGGCCATCGCTTAGAGGGGATCTGGCACAGTGGTTCGCCGATGGGGATGATTGTTCATGCCTGCCGTGGAATACATGTATGCGTGCCGCGCAACATGACACAAGCCTCAGGTTTTTACAATACCCTGCTCAAAGCAGATGAACCTGCATTGGTTATTGAACCTTTAAATGCCTACCGTTTAAAAGAAAAGACCCCGGTGAATTTCGGCGAATATTGTGTGCCTTTGGGTATACCCGAAGTGTTGCAACAGGGTACCGATGTTACAATTGTTACTTACGGTTCCTGTGTACGAATTGCCCAGGAAGCTCTTAAATATCTGCATGAAGCAGGGATTTCTGTGGAATTAATTGATGTGCAGACTTTGCTGCCTTTTGATACCCACCACAGTATTGTGGAATCCTTGAAAAAAACAAACCGCATTGTATTTCTGGATGAAGACGTTCCCGGAGGAGCTTCGGCCTATATGATGCAACAAGTGTTGCAGGAACAGGGAGGGTACAACTATTTAGATGCTGCCCCGCTCACCTTGTCGGCTAAAGAACACAGGCCTGCTTATGGTAGCGACGGCGATTATTTTAGTAAACCAAGTGCCGATGATGTATTTGATGTGGTATACAATTTGATGAATGAAACAGATAGCAATAAATTCCCTAAAATATATTAGTCCTTAATTATGAAAAAGAAATTAGTATTCTTCATCTTATTATTAATGGGTAGCCTGGCTGGTAAGGCCCAGGAAAAAGAAGAAGAAGATCCCTCGAAACTTATCAGGGAAGTAATTGAAATACAGGTTGAGAAAACCAAAGCTGCTGCTCCGGCTGCTCCTGTAGAAGAACCGCAGACCGGCAAAAAAAAGGGAAAGAAAAAACAGGTGGAAGAAACACCCGTTGAACAGGCTGCTGCGGAAGAGGGCGGCACTATGCCCGCACCGGTTGCAGAATTAACGAAAAGAGCCGACCACTGGACCAAATCAAAAAATAAACAATATAAAAAAGACAATGTTGCCGGTTCAGGAAGTACAATTTCATGCACGGCCATCTTTATTTATAAACCCAAAGTACTCAATCCAACCTGTGATGTTGAAGGGGAGATCAGTATGGAAATGATTATTGAATGTAAAGAAGGAAAGTACCGCTACACCATAAAAAATATTAAGCACAAATCAAGGAATCAAAATGTAAATGGCGGAGATATATACAATGATGTGGCCGAATGCGGATCAATGGCGCTGAATGATTTAGCCTGGAAACAAATAAAAAGCGCAGCATTTGTGAACGCCAGCTTCCTTGCCCAGGATTTAAAAACCAAAATGAGCGCGCCTGTTGAACATAAAAAAGATGAATGGTAATCCTTTCTCTGTATTAATTTATAGGTGTTGCAGCCCAATAATTTAATTCAAAATATAGCACAGCCCGGCAGCATGACCGGGCTGTTTGTATTTTACAATCCTCACAATTCATATTGAAAAAAGCACATTTCATCGAAAAAACAGTTTTTGCACAGAATTATTATATGCATATTCCATTCAATTAACTCAGATGCAGTAAAGGAAGACTTATCTGATACTATTTTAACGTATTGATTTTAAAAGCTTAATAAACACAGGCTTTTTAAAAAAGTCTAAAAGATAATATGGAGGTAGTCTGAACAAATTGCAGGGAAACTTTACCACGTAATAAGAGCAATAGATTAGATCATTTGCAACGAAGTCTTTGAACCTTAGTCTGTTTTCATCGAAAAAGACTTGACTTCCCATAAGTCAACAACTATATTTGGTTTAATCCTCACCTTAAAACCCCAAAACATGAAACAACTACTACTGGTTGTTCTTTGCCTCAGCTTAGGCTGGAGTGCACAAGGACAAAATTTTATTCAGGTCGGCAAAAACAACGCACAACAACAAATAGCGATACCGGTTAATCAGGTACTGGAACTCAGGTTACCTGCAACACCCGCAACCGGTTATGTCTGGCATTTAAAAAACAACAACTGCAATGCTATTCTTAAGCAGGTAGGCAACTGGGAATTTATCAGCGATACCCCTGATAAACCAATTGGTACGCCGGGTACACAAATTTTTCATTTCGTAGGTTTGTCATCCGGGTCTGCCGATATGGAATTAATTTGTAAACGCAATTGGGAAGATGATGCGCTGGCAACAGACTATTATAAAGTAAAAATTGTAAGCCAGGGAGCTTACACCGGAACATACACAGCTCCTGCTCCTGACCCGGTTCAACCTGCGCCTGCCGAAAAAACAGGATCGGTTAATTCAGTAAATTCATTGCCTGCAAGTTTTAGCTGGTTGGCACAAAGTAAAGTTACACCCTGTAAAAATCAGGGAAGCTGCGGAAGCTGCTGGTCATTTGCAGCCTGCGGTTCTTTTGAAAGTGTAATTAAAATATTTGATAATGTAACCAGGGATTTATCAGAGCAGTGGTTGGTAAATTGTGACCAACAGGCAAGTGGTTGTAGCGGCGGCTGGTGCCCTGATTATATGTTTAAAAGCACCGGTGCAGTTTATGAAGCTACTTTGCCTTATACCGGTCAGGACGGTACCTGCGCATCTTCTTATACCTACCACGAAAAACCTGTGGATTATCACCAGGTAGCAACCAATCCTACAGTAGCACAAATAAAACAAGCCATCTACGATTACGGCCCGGTATGGGCTTGTGTGGATGCAGGAAATAACTTTAGTAATTATTCAAGTGGTGTTTTAACACAAACAGATGGTAGCTCAGTGAACCATGCTATTGTACTTGTGGGCTGGGACGATGCTACCAACAGCTGGATCTTAAGAAACTCGTGGGGAACAGGCTGGGGCGAAAATTCCGGTTATATGCGCATTGGTTATGGTGTATCTGCTGTAGGGTACAATGCAACTTATATTGATTACAAAGGTGTTATTCCTCACAGTGCTACTCCCGTTACTGATTTTGCAGCCAACACAACTACCAGTTGTACCGGTGCGGTTCAGTTTACCGATAACACTACAGGTGCACCAACTTCATGGAGCTGGACTTTTGGTGATGGACAAACCTCTACTCAACAAAACCCTTCGCATACTTACGCTGCTTCCGGAACATACAACGTAACCCTTGTGGCTCAAAACAGCTTTGGCAGCAACACAAAAACAAAAAACAGTTATATTACTGTAAGCATATTAAGTGCACCCACCACAACAGGCGGAACCCATGCAGGTCCCGGTGTTGTTAATTTATCTGCAAGCGGAAGCGGTACCGGTACATTAGACTGGTACGACCAGGCAACAGGCGGAAACTTAGTGAATACAGGAGCCACTTATGCACCTAACTTAACTGCTACTACTACCTTTTACGTTTCAAAAGAAACAACAGGTGCTTTACAAAGTACCGGCCTGGCCGACAATACCGCCGGTGGAAGTTATTATACTGCAAATACAGACAGACGCTTGTTTTTTGATGTATTGAGTGATATGATTTTAAAATCGGTAGTAATATACGCCAATACAGCAGGCAGCAGGGATATTGAAGTATTGAACAGCGCAGGGACTTCGATAGCTACAACTACCTTTAACGCCGTAGCGGGAATGAATACAGTGCCGCTTAACTTTACACTGCCCGCAGGTACAGGTTATGCTATTAAGCTTGGAGCTGCAAGTGCTGTGATTGATTTATTCAGGAACAATGCCGGTGTTACTTATCCTTATACTGTAAACAACCTTGTTTCTATTACAAACTCGGATGCAGCTACTACACCAGGAAGTTATTACTATTATTTTTACGACTGGAAAGTTCAGACAGCCGGTTGTGCAAGTCCACGTACAGCAGTTACCGGAACCATTACTTCAACAAATGGTATTGCCGGTGTGGATGTAAATACTTCAGTTGGTATTTATCCCAATCCAAGTACCGGTGTGTTTTACATCAATGGTTTGGATAAAGAAAATGGTATTGAAGTGTTTGATGTATCAGGTAAATTAGTACTTCAGACAAGTACAAAAACTTCGTCTGCTACAATTGATTTAGCAGGAAAAGACAAAGGGGTTTATTTCTGTAAAATTACCAATACAAGTACCAAAGCAGTAAAACTGATAAAAGTGATCGTATACTAATTACAAACCAACCAACCAAAGGAAAACCAACCCTGCCCCTAAAAAGGTGGGGTTTTTTCTTTTTAGATTATAGTATTGAGATGTTAGTATTGAGAGGGAAGTAGTAGGTAGTAGGTAGTAAGTAGTAGGTATCAGGTATCAGGTAGCCCACCAAGAACCAAGAACTAAAAACTATTTCACCCCGTATTTATCTAATAAATAAATAAAAGCATTCATAGTTGCCGAGCCCAGTTCCAACTCGCGTTTGTTTACCTTGTCAAAGGTGTCGTCGGGGGTGTGGTGAAAATCAAAATAACGTTGCGAGTCGGGTGATAAAGACATACATATTGTACCTTGTTCTTTCAGGTAATTTATATCGGCCCCGCCGCCACCTTTGGTAATGTTAATGTCGTAAGGTGTAAACAGGTTTTGCCATCTTTTAAAATTATCCACCACATTGTTATCCGCTTCAATACCCATTCCGCGCGGGGTAAAAC
>JAHEYF010000088.1 GCA_023251755.1 Bacteroidota bacterium | reverse complement strand
CCCTGCATTTTAAAAAAAAATTTAGAAATACAAGTTTCTTCTAAAAATAATTTTGGAATTATACTTTTTTTTATTGAATATTTGCGTTCGGAATTAATTAACAACCAGTTTAATCTTTTATCTAAAAAAGAAATGAAAAAAAACACTTACTTCAATGGCTTAAAAGCCTTGGTAAAACAGGCCCTCAGAGGTGCTGCGTTTTTGTCTATTCCCTCAGGAGTAGTTTTTGTCCCCACCCCCACACCGTTTTTTATCCGACGCTGATGCGTAGATATTAAACCGGCTTACCCACGCGGAAGCTACCAATTCAAAAAAATTTATTGAACCCTGACTGAGCTGCAACACTTTTTGTGTTTCATTCTCACGATCATCTTTCTTTTTTTCACAATGGAAAACATTGCATTCGTTGTGCTTGTTGCAACTGAGCAGCACGTACATTATTCGCAGCAAATCTGCGATGAGATGGAATCCTCGGCCAAAGCCCGGGGAACAGGAATAGCGAGGCGTTCGCCCGAATACGTAAGCCAGAAAATGCTGGAAGGCAAAGCTGTTATTGCATATACCAGCGAAGGTGAATGGGCCGGCTTTTGTTACATCGAAACCTGGAGCCACGGGAAATACGTAGCTAATTCGGGATTGATAGTAGCTCCGGAATTCAGAAAATACGGACTCGCCACCCTGATAAAGGAAAATATTTTTAAACTATCAAGGGAAAAATACCCCGAATCAAAAATATTCGGCTTAACCACTGGCCTCGCTGTTATGAAAATTAATTCCGACCTCGGCTACGAACCCGTTACCTATTCTGAATTAACCAACGATGAAGACTTTTGGAAAGGTTGCCAAAGCTGTGTGAATTTTGAAATATTAAAAAGCAAGGAAAGAAAAAACTGTTTGTGCACAGCCATGTTGTACAACCCCGAAGAAAAAAAGAAGCAACCCGAACAAAAAGTAGAGGAAGTAAAACGCAACACCAAATTGTTTGAGCGATGGACCCGTTTTAAAGAATACCTGCTGTTGAGAAAACAAAAAAAACAACAAGAGAAAATAAATCAAAGAACAACACCAATAGTTTAAAAAATGAAAAACAACAAAGTAGTACTGGCATTCAGCGGAGGATTAGACACTTCTTTCTGCGCTATTTATTTATCAAAAATAAAAAACCTCGAAGTACACGCTGTAACCATTAACACCGGTGGTTTCAGCGACAGTGAAATCGAAAAGATAGAACAACAGGCCCTGTCGCTTGGTGTAGCTTCTTTTAAACACCTGAACGAAACCAATCACTTTTACGACAAGGTCATTAAATATTTAGTCTATGGAAATGTTTTAAAAAACAACACCTATCCCCTTTCGGTAAGTGCCGAAAGAATTGTACAGGCGGTGGCCGTAGCCAACTACGCTAAATTAATTGGCGTCTCCGCCATTGCACACGGCAGTACCGGTGCAGGCAACGACCAGGTAAGGTTCGACATGGTGTTTAATATTCTTACACCCGAAACAGAAGTAATAACTCCGATAAGGGATTTAAAATTATCGAGGGAAGAAGAAATAAAATTCTTAAAAGAACACGGCGTCAACATCAATGCTGAAAAAGCCAGGTACTCCATCAACAAAGGCATCTGGGGAACTTCTGTGGGAGGCAAAGAAACACTGACTTCCAACCTGCCTTTGCCGGAAGAGGCTTATCCTTCGCCCCTGCTAAAAACAGATACAAGCGACATCACCCTTGGTTTTGAAAAAGGGGAATTAAAAAATGTAAACGGAACCGCTTATTCAAATCCTGTTGATGCTATTCTTAAACTTCAGGAATTGGCCGCTCCTTATGCCATTGGCCGCGACATACACGTGGGCGATACCATTATCGGTATTAAAGGCCGGGTGGGTTTTGAAGCCGCTGCCCCGCTTATTATTATCAAAGCACATCACACACTTGAAAAACACACCCTCACCAAATGGCAATTGTACTGGAAAGAACAACTCTCTTCATGGTATGGCAACTGGATGCACGAAGGACAATACCTTGACCCTGTGATGAGAAACATTGAAGGATTTTTAGCAGGCACACAGGAAAATGTAAGTGGTAAAGTGCATGTTACACTAATGCCTTACCGCTTTGTTGTGAATGGGATTGAATCGGAACACGATTTGATGTCGGCTAAGTTTGGTAGTTACGGCGAAATGAACAAAGCCTGGACAGGAGAAGACGTAAAAGGTTTTACAAAAATTTTTGGGAACCAAACCGCTATTTATTACCAGGTCAATAACAAAGAATATGAACACAAACACTAAAATAAAAGCCGGGATTACAGGCGGTGCAGGTTATACCGGTGGTGAGCTGATCCGTTTACTTTTAATGCATCCGCAGCTTGAAATTGTTTTTGTTCACAGCAAAAGCAATGCGGGGAAAAAGGTTTATGAAGTGCATACTGATCTGTTGGGTGAAACAAATTTAAGTTTCAGCGATACCTTAAGCGATAACATGGATGTACTTTTTCTTTGCCTTGGTCATGGCGAATCAATGAAGTTTTTACAGGCAAACAAGATTGAAAGCCGCATAAAAATAATTGACTTGAGCCAGGATTTCAGGCCGGGGCAAAGCGCAGGTGAAAATAAATTTGTATACGGCTTAACGGAATCAAACAAAGAAAAAATAAAAACAGCTCACTACCTGGCCAACCCCGGATGTTTTGCCACCTGTATACAATTAGCCCTGTTGCCATTGGCACAACACAATTTAATCGAACAGGATGTACACATAAACGCTACAACCGGTTCAACCGGAGCCGGGCAATCACTGAGTGCTACTTCGCATTTCAGCTGGCGCAACAACAACCTGTCGGTGTACAAGGCTTTTGAACACCAGCACCTGAAAGAAATAAAAGCCAGCATAGGCCAGGTTCAGAAAGGCTTTGATGCCGCATTGCATTTTATTCCCATGCGGGGCAATTTTACAAGAGGTATTCTTGCAAGCGTGTATATGAAGTGCGAAAAGAACGCAGACGAGCTCAGCCTGCTCTTTAAAGACTATTACAAAGAAAGTCCTTTTGTTCATGTAGCGCCTTTTGCTGTTGATTTAAAACAGGTGGTGAATACCAACAAATGTTTTATTCAAATTGAAAAACACGGGGACCAGGTCTTCATTACCTCCGCAATTGACAACCTGCTGAAAGGTGCATCAGGGCAAGCTGTACAGAATATGAACATCATGTTTGGGGTAGAAGAAACGAGCGGATTGCGATTGAAGGCAATAGGGTTTTAGAGGATAGGAGAACGATTAGCTGATGTGATGATAAAAGCCAAAAGTAATAAGCCAAAAGCCAAAAAAGGAGACAGGTAAATAAAATCAGATAGCATATTAGAAAGATATAACACACACAGACTGAATACAACATACAATGTACAGCGTACAATAAAAAAACAAACTCAGTGCGCCTTTGTGTCCTGAGTGCCATAGTGGTAAAACGAAAAAACGAATGAACGAATAAACAAAAAAACGAGATTAAGAATGAAAACATTTGATGTATACCCCTTGTACAACATTACCCCGGTAAAAGCAGAAGGCTCTTATGTATGGGACAACAAGGGCGAAAAATACCTTGACTTTTACGGAGGACACGCCGTTATTTCCATTGGGCACAGCCACCCGGCATACCTAAATGCAATTACAACTCAGCTCAATAAAATTGGTTTTTACTCCAATGCCGTGCAATTGCCCCTGCAACAAGAGCTGGCAGAAAAGCTGGGAGCTGTTTCCGGTTACAACAATTACAATTTGTTTTTGTGCAATTCGGGGGCCGAAGCCAACGAGAACGCTTTAAAACTTGCCTCTTTTTACAATGGAAGAAAAAAAATAATTGCCTTTAAGGGTTCTTTCCATGGCCGGACATCATTAGCTGTTGGTGCAACAGACGACCCGAAAATAATTGCACCGGTGAACCAAAACCCCAACATTGTTTTCCTTCCGCTGAATAATGAAGAGGCTTTTGAAAAAGAGATCGACAGCAAAACCTGTGCAGTTATTATTGAAGGCATTCAGGGTGTTGGTGGTATACAAACTCCTTCACCTGCATTTTTGAATAAAATACAAATGCTGTGTAAGCTCTACAACGTAGTGTTTATTCTGGACGAAGTGCAATCGGGTTATGGAAGGAGCGGGAAATTTTTCGCACACCAGTACGCCGGTATTCAACCACAACTCATCACAACAGCTAAAGGCATGGGCAATGGTTTTCCTGTTGCCGGCGTGCTCATTCACCCCGATATACAGGCCAAACACGGTATGCTGGGCACCACCTTTGGCGGCAATTATTTAGCCTGTGCAGCGGCCATTGCTGTATTGGATGTGATAGAAAAAGAAAAATTAATGGAGAATGCCCTGCTGATCGGGGAATACATCAAACAACAATTAAAAGGCTACAGCGGCATTAAAGAAATAAGAGGTACGGGTTTAATGCTGGGCATTGAATTGGAAACTTCGGGAGAACAGGTGAGAAAACAATTGCTGTTCGAACATAAAATTTTTACCGGATCGTCTTCCAATAAAAACACGGTTCGGCTACTTCCTGCATTAAACATAGGCGTGACAGAAGCCACTGTTTTTTTGAATGCCTTTAGCCAGGTCATGTCTAACCAAACTATACAAGCCTAAAAATACAATCAACACATGAAATATTTTACAACCGTTAACGACATTGCAGACCCCATGGCCCTGGTAAAAGAAGCCTTAAAATTAAAAAAGCAGCCTTACGCTTTTTCCGAATTGGGTAAACACAAAACCCTGGGCTTAATTTTTTTAAACCCAAGCTTAAGAACAAGACTGAGTACACAAAAAGCAGCAATGAATCTCGGTATGCAGGTAATGGTAATGAATATAGACAAAGAAGGTTGGGCCTTAGAATTAGAAGACGGGGCCGTAATGAATGGCAACACTGTGGAACATATAAAAGACGCAGCAGCCGTAATGGGTCAATATTGCGATATCATCGGCATCAGGTGTTTCCCCGGCCTTACAGATAAAAAAGCGGATTACTGTGAAAAGATACTCGTTCAGTTTATGCACCATTGCAAAGTACCTGTCATCAGCCTCGAATCAGCAACGCTGCACCCTTTGCAAAGTCTGGCTGATTTAATGACCATAGAAGAAAAAAAGAAAACAGCGAAACCAAAAGTGGTCCTGAGCTGGGCGCCGCACATTAAAGCCTTGCCACAGGCGGTTCCCAACTCATTTGCCGAATGGATGTGCAAAGCCGGTGTGGAATTTGTGATTACACATCCCGCAGGGTATGAGTTGTGCGAAGATTATACATCAAAAGCCAAAATCATACATACGCAGGAAGAGGCTTTAAAAGGAGCTGATTTTGTTTATCTGAAAAACTGGTCTTCTTACCACGATTACGGGAAAGTACTCAGTCCATCAGAAAACTGGATGATGACTAAAAGTAAAATGGAACTCACCAACAATGCACACATCATGCATTGCCTGCCTGTGAGAAGAAATGTAGAAGTATCCGATGAATTGTTGGACAGCCCGCAATCACTTATTTTGCAACAGGCCGAAAACAGGATTTATGCTGCGCAGGCGGTTTTGAAGACGATGCTTGAAAAGATTAGCTGATTTGATGATTAGCTGATGGGGGAGACAGGTAAATAAAACCATTCTTTGAATTTTAAATTTTGAACATTGAACCTAACATCCATGGAAACATTAACAATTATAAAAGTAGGCGGAAACGTAATTGATAACGAAAGAGAATTAAGCACTTTTCTTCATTTATTTTCTGCACTCAAAACGCCAAAACTATTGGTACACGGGGGAGGTAAAATAGCCACGGAGCTGAGTAAAAAATTAGGCATCCATCCTGTGCTGGTGGAAGGAAGAAGAATGACCGATGCTGAAACCTTAAAAGTGGTAACGATGGTTTATGCAGGCTTAATCAATAAATCTATTGTTGCACAGTTGCAGGCCCTGCATACCAATGCCATTGGTATTTGCGGTGCAGATGGCAATTGCATTCCGGCTACAAAAAGAGAAAACAAAGGTATAGATTATGGTTTTGCAGGAGATATTGAATACAACAAGATCAATGCTTTATTTCTGCAACAGTTATTGAACAATCAATACACACCTGTTGTAGCACCTATTACACACGATGGCAAAGGACAGTTGCTGAACACCAATGCCGATACCATTGCCTCGTCTTTAGCCAAAGCATTGAGTAAGTTGTACAAAATACAGTTGCTGTATTGTTTCGAAAAGCCGGGTGTGCTCAGCAATGCCAATGATGAAAACAGCGTAATTCAAAAAATAAATAAAAAATTATTTGAGCAGTTAAAACAGGAAGGGGTCATTTCAGGTGGAATGATTCCTAAATTAGACAATGCCTTTGATGCACTGAATGCAGGTGTGGAGTCAGTGCTTATAGGCGAAGCGAAACAATTACTTCAAACCAATACCCATGCAGGAACAAAAATTACACTTAGCTGATAAGACATTGTCTGAAGAAGCAATTGATATATTGATGCAACTCATCAGCATTCCGTCTTTAAGCAAAGAAGAGGATAAAACAGCTGAACTTCTGTTTTCGTATTTGCAGAAAAAAGGAATTCAATGTGAAAGAAAACTGAACAATGTTTGGGCAGTCAATAATTTTTTTGACCCTAAAAAACCCAGTATACTGCTGAATTCACATCACGATACGGTTCAACCCAACAAGGGTTATACTAAAAACCCTTTTGATGCGCATATTGAAGACGGAAAATTATACGGGCTTGGAAGCAATGATGCCGGAGGCTGTTTGGTTTCCTTACTGGCTGTGTTTATCCATTTTTACAATCAACCGGATTTGAAGTACAACCTCATTTATGCAGCAACAGCCGAAGAAGAAATATCGGGGAACAATGGGATTGAAATGTTGCTTCCTTTTATAGGTGAAATTGATTTTGCTATTGTTGGCGAGCCCACCCAAATGCATTTAGCGGTGGCCGAAAAAGGCCTGCTGGTTATTGATTGCATTGCAAAAGGCAAAGCGGGGCATGCGGCAAGGGAAGAAGGGGACAATGCAATTTACAAAGCCCTGAAAGACATTGAGTGGTTTAAACAATATGAATTTCCAAAAGTTTCGGAACATTTAGGCAAAGTAAAAATGTCCGTTACTATTATAAACGCCGGCTCTCAACACAATGTGGTTCCCGATACCTGCACCTTCACGGTGGACATCAGAGTGACCGATTGTTATACCCACGATGAAATTATAAACATGATCAGACAACAGGTGAGTTGTGAGGTCATCCCGCGTTCCATCCGTTTAAAATCTTCTTCCATCAGCAGCTCGCATCCCGCAGTAAAAGCGGGAAGAAAATTGGGGAGAAAAACGTATGGATCGCCTACCTGTTCCGACCAGGCCCTGCTCAATATGCCTTCGTTAAAAATGGGCCCCGGAGATTCGGCCCGTTCGCATACAGCCAATGAATTTATTTTCGTTACCGAAATTGAAGAAGGAATTGAATTGTATATTAAATTATTGAATGAAATTATTTTGTGAGCATTGTATACTGTACCTTGTATATTGTACCCAGACTGAATACAATAGACAAAGTTCCGTTACCTGCACTACACTCTAAATCTCAATACTCATGTCTCAATACTCAAATCTAAACACATGAAACTCTGGCAAAAAGAAAACACGGATGTAAGCCCTCAATTGATTGAAGAATTCACAGTGGGCAGGGACAAAGATTTTGACCTTGAGCTGGCCCCCTGGGATGTGATCGGTTCTTTGGCACATATACAAATGCTCAACAGTATAAAGTTGTTAAGCGATGAAGAGTATGCGCTTGCAAAAACGGAGCTTCAAAAAATTCTCAAAGAAATACAGGAAGGGAAGTTCTGTATGCATGCCAACATGGAAGACATTCATTCGCAGGTGGAATGGATGCTTACGCAAAGTATAGGCGATACAGGGAAAAAAATTCACAGCGGCCGGTCGAGAAACGACCAGGTGTTGGTAGACATTAAACTTTATTTAAGGGATCAGACGAAAGAAATAGTTGACCTGAGTGAACAGCTTTTTAATACGCTTATTCACTTGAGCGAAAAACACCGGGAAGATTTATTACCGGGCTACACCCACTTTCAATTGGCCATGCCTTCTTCGTTTGGTTTGTGGTTCGGGGCTTATGCCGAAAGCCTGTGTGATGATATGGAATCCTTACTGGCTGCTTATAAAATAATGAATAAAAACCCGCTGGGCTCCGGTGCAGGTTACGGCTCTTCGTTTCCTTTGAACAGAAACCTGACTACAGAACTGCTTGGTTTTGAAAGCATGAATTACAATGTGGTGTATGCCCAAATGACAAGAGGAAAAGCGGAAAAAAATACGGCGATGGCCCTCAGTAATTTTGCCGCTACACTTGCTAAATTAAGCATGGATGTGTGCCTGTATATGAACCAGAACTTTAATTTTATCAGCTTCCCTTCTCATTTATGCACAGGGTCGAGTATTATGCCGCACAAAAAAAACCCGGATGTATTTGAACTGATCCGGGGCAAATGCAACAGGCTGCAATCCCTGCCCAATGAATTTGCATTGCTGTATACCAATTTGCCTTCGGGTTACCACAGGGAATCACAGCTGACCAAGGAAATTTTGTTTCCGGGAATAAAGGAATTAAAAAACTGTTTGAGTATATGCAATTATATGTTGCAGCATATTGAGGTTAAAAAAAATATTCTTGCGGATGATCAATACAACAACCTGTTTACTGTAGAAGCTGTAAACGAACTGGTGTTAAAAGGCGTTCCTTTCAGGGAAGCTTATAAACAAATAGGAATGGAAGTTGAAACAGGAATTTTTGAAGCCGGTCAAACTTTAAACCATACACACGAAGGAAGCATAGGAAATTTATGCAACGAACAAATAAGCAATCAGTTTAATACCCTGAAAAAAAATTTTGAGTTTGAGAAAGCCACTGAGAAAATAAAAAAACTTAGCGGGCAACAGTGATCGTGCCTACGTACTGGTGTTTTTTATCGAAGGCATCGCGCACCAAGGCTTTGTATACATACACATCCTGCTGTACTATTTCCCCGCTCTTGTTCTGCACCTTTCCATCCCAGGCTTTGTTGATGTCGTCGGAATAAAAAATCATATTCCCCCAGCGGTCGTATATCCACATTTCAAAATCACGTATATTAAATCCTTTGGGGACATACGTATCGTTTATATTGTCTTTGGTATCGGGTGTAAATGCGTTGGGAAAATAAATGGCCCACTCAGGGCGCACAATCAAATTTTTGCACAATTGATTTTTACAACCCTTATTGCTTACCGTGTATAAACACACCTGGTGCTCGCCGATTACATTAAAATCATACGGAAAACTACCCAAAATTAAGGTGTCGTGTGTATCAACAGTCCAGTAAAAAGCCGAATCCCCGGTTGAAGTATTCAATACATAAAGTGTCGGGTCCAGCTCCGATATTTCTTCTGATGAAAGACTGAAGGAGGTGGCAGGAATGGGGTCAACTGTAACCAGCGCTATTGCCGTGTCTTTGCAATTGTTGGTACTTGAACCGATAACCGTATAAGAAGTAGTTAGCGGTGGGGAAACCTGAATACCGGGTGTTGTTGCATTTGTAGACCAGTGGTAAGCAGAGGCTCCTGAAGCGGTGAGGGTTATGGATGCTCCTGCACAAATTTCACCGGAGTTAACGGTTACCTGTGGTTTTAAATAAACACTGATTGTATCAGAGTCAATACAACCATTGCCGGGATCAGCCACCGAGAGGGTATAGGTACCGGGTATGCTTGCTGTAATGGTTGGCGTAACAGCTGAAAAAGTCTGCGGGCCGTTCCAGAAAAAAATTGAACCGGCAACGGATGAAGTTCCGTTAATTGCAATAGAGCCTACAAAACAAGGGGAGTTTCCATTTATTTGTACATGGGCCACGGGGTGAGTGGTGTCTGGAATGACCAACAAACTATCGTAACCTTTGCAGCCGGTAAGGGGGTCCTGCACCTGCACAATAAATTGTCCGAACAGGGATGTGCTAACCGTTGGAGTAGTGACTGATGTGAAGCCGGAAGGGCCTGTCCAGGTATACGCAGGATTTACTACAGCCGTAGTTGCACCAAATGTTACCGAAGCAGTTGCACAGGTAATTACCTTGTCGGGGTCTGCTACCACCTGAACAACAGGGAAAACGGTCACTGTAACCGAATCTTTATTGATGCAACCGTTTGCGTCTGTCCCTGTAAGTGTATAGGTAGACGTGGTAAGCGGACTCACCGTAATGGGTGTTCCTGTTTGCGGGGCCGGGGTTCCGGTCCACGCATACAAGGTTCCGCCGGTGGCAGACAAGGAGGTTGAAGATCCCAGACAAACTCCTGCCGGATTGGCCAGCGCATTAATAGGAGGCAGGGGGTTTACGGTAACGGTAGCTGTTGCGGAACCCACACAACCACTTGTGCTTGTGCCTGTAACGGTATAACTTGTAGTTGTGGCAGGGCTTGCTACTACAGATGAACCCGTAGCAGGGTTTGTTCCTGCCGTCCAGGTATAGGTGTTGGCGCCTGTTGCTGTAACAGTTGCAGAATCACCAATACAAATGGAAGGGGAGTTCACCGTAAGGGTGAGTGTGGAATTTACAACGACAGTCACCAAAGCTGTATCTGTACAGGCGTTTGCATCTGTTCCGGTAACAGTGTATATAGTTGTGGTAGTTGGTGTGGCCCCCACTGTTGCACCTGTAGCGGGCATGGTTGCCGGAAGCCAGGTGTAAGTGAGTGCGCCTGTAGCAGTGAGCACAGCGGTATCGTTTACACAAATTGGATTTGCAGAACCGGTCACAACAGGCAGGGGGTTCACCACCACTGTTGCAAAAGCCGTATCGGAACAGGTGCTTGCATCGGTTCCGATAACTGTATAATTGGTAGTTGTGGTGGGGTTGACACTCACACTTGCACCTGTAAGAGGGGATGCGGAGGGGGTCCAGGAATAAGTTGCAGCGCCTGCAACACTAAGTGTTGCTGTTGTTCCCATACATATTGTGTCCGATATGGTTGTTAGTATCGGCTGGGGGTTTACGGTGATGGTATAGGTAGACGGCGCACTCACACAACCGGCAAGTGTAGCTGTAACACTTACTGTTCCTGAAATTGCGGCTGTGCCTGTGTTAATAGCTGTAAAAGAAGGTGTGTTACCCGTATTGGCGGCTACCAGGCCAATGGCTGTATTTGAATTGGTCCAGTCGAAGGTAGCCCCGGCCGGAGTACTTGTAAACGCAGAAGCAGGGACAGTTGTTCCTGTACAAACTGTAATATTTGCGGGCACTGTTGGTAAGGGTGCGCCGGAGCCACCCACCACAATGGTGTCTTTTTTAGGAGGAGAACAACTTAAACCATCATCAACGGTAACAATATATGTTCCTGCAGGAATCCCTGTTGCGGTAGCGGCCGTTCCTCCGGCCGGCGCCCAGGAATAGGTAAACGGGCCAATACCACCCGTTACGCTTACTGTTGCCGATCCATCGTTGGCGCCACAGGAAGCCGGGGTGGATGTTCCGGCTAAAGACCAGGGAGCCGTGCATTGAATAACATCCAGCAATACACCTGAGTCCATGAGTCCGTCTGCCACATCCACAATGCCTATTTTGAAGTGATAAGTTGCGCAGGGTACTACATCTATGCTTGGAGAAAGAACCGTGGTAAAACCATCAAAATGGTTGGCATAGGTTCCGCTGTTGTTGTCTTTAAAAAAAGCGGGGTTGGTGGTGGTGTTTACATTGTCGATGCTTACAATGGTTGTTCCATTGGGCAAAGTGGCAATGTTTTTATTGGTGTAATTTCCTCCCAGTGGATTGGGGCCGGTCACAAAAAAACCAAAGGCGTCGTTAAATCCGGCGCTTACATAATTGGTGTATTCGTCGGAGCCAAAAACAAAAACCAGGTTGATTTTATTGCACTGGGGAATCACGTCAAACTCAATAATACAGGGGTCGTATAAATCAGTTGTGCCGGCAATAGCGGCTAATTGTGCGTCGGTAGAGGTGGTACCATTGTCTGTGGTAAAATCATCGTTCTGGTTGCCGGGACCGGGCAATGTGCTTACATCACTGGTGGTTAACACCAGGCCATTGGGGATTCCGAGGCCTGACACCGTGCCTGTATTCACAAAAGTACCGTAGGCATTTGTAGGACAGTTAATGGTGACATTGCTGATGGTGAGCCCGCCGCCGCCTAAAGAGGTTGCTACAGCCGCCACACCAACACCGGGAGTTACGACCAGCTGGGCTTTACAAATAATTGTGCATAAACACAGCAGCAGGGAAACGATTTTTTTTTTAAAAGAGGAGACCATAGTAATAAATGTTAATGAACCAAAAACAAGCCGTTCGTGTTTTAAAATAAATCGAATAAGTAAATCAGAATTGAAGTATCCGGGATATAGATACAATAAACACTCTTCCTTTAGTATGGAAGAAACACGGTTGTAGTTAGTGTGTGTACCCTTAGCGGGTACATCCATTTAAAATACTAATGGAAAGTAGATCAGTGTGATGGTTTGGTTTGCTTTCATGTTGTATGTTTTTATTTGGTTGAATTCACTTTGAAAATTTTATCAGAGTATCCCGGATTTCCCTGAAGAGAAACCCGGGACTCTAATTTTGATTTTCCACTATAAAATCTGAGCTAATTAAGTTCTTTTAAGAGGTGAAGTCAATAAAAGTATACCAAACTGACATTTTAGTATACAAAACCGGGGTTTAATTGAAACCCTTTTTGATTTTTTCTAAAAACAAAAGCGCAAGGATGAGTATAAAAACAGAAGAAACAACAACTATTAAAACGATGAGGCCTTTGCGGGGCCAGAATTTAGCGTCGGGTAAATTGGGTTTTTGAATAATTACAGAATAGGTAAAATGTTTATTCAGGTCTTTTATTTTGGTCTCGTATTCTATTCTTAATGCATTGTACTGGTCTATTTCCGTTTCAATCATCCTTACTATCAGGTACTGATCGGGCCCTTTCTGACCCAGGTTGTTCAACAGGTCTTTTAACTCTTTGCTCTCTTTTCCGTTGCCCAATTGTTTGAGGTAGTTTTTATTCACTTCTTTCAATTGTATTTTATAATCATTAATATCATATTTAGCGGCCATGAAGTATAAAATAGTCTTTAAGCTGTCGATGGCCTTTACCTGGCGTTTCAAAGCGGAATTCAGCATCTTTGTAAACTCCTCTATTTTATCGTTGTGGGCTTTCCTGATGAGGCTGTCGGCAAATGAAATATAGGCATAATTTAGTTGTTGGGCGGTTTCCGCATCCTGGTCTATTACTGATAATTCTATCGACTGGTATTCGGTGCGACGGGTATCAAATCTTTCGTCAAATACTAAATCAAAATAATAATCTTTTAATTTATCCTGTGGGTTAATGTCGTAATGCTCAATCAGGTTAAATTCCCTGTTGTTCATAAACATTTTTTTAATCTCTTCTGATTGCATCCATTGCAGCAATTGCTCGGTGGGCGATTCGTCAGAAAACAACTGAAGGTTGGCCGGGTAAACACGGCTAACGCTTTTAAATTTTGGGGGTATAACGGTGGTTATTATTATTGAAAGGGCAGCGGCTATAGCAGCTACAATAATTATCAGTTTCCGTTGTTTCCAGATGAAACCAATTACTTCCATGTTTTTCTTCTCAGTCATATCCATGCTTTTGCTTGCTTTTTACACCTCAGCCTGTTTTTCGTTACCCGCTACCATTTGATTTTTCTCTCCGCTTTGTTTCGACAAAAAGTAAACATCGTAATTCACCAGCATACCAATAAATCCCCAAAATGGAACAGCGGCTTTGTCTACATCTAAATAATTGTTTAAAAACCCGTGTGCAAAATAAGTAATTAATCCTAAAAAAACAGAACCAATAAATATTTTATCGTCGTACAGCGAAATACCATATACCAATTTAAATCCATAAGCGACAACTGTTATCATTAATGCAAACATAAGCAATGCGCCGGGCAAACCCTGTTCGCACAGGGGGCCTAAATATTCGCTGTGTGCATTTCCTCCGTCGGCAAAATCGGTACTGATAATGGTCTTTTCTTTTTTCACCTGAAAAGCGGCATAATTAAACATGTATGTTCCGGGGCCATAACCAAACAAAGGTTTTTCTTCGAACATCCGCATGGCGCAGTGCCACCTGTTGATCCGTTCCAGATTGGAAACATCGGTTGATATATTGGTAACCGATTTTACATTCTCGGTCAGGTTCCCCTCTGAATCCTGTTTGTTTTCAGACAATGCAAGGACAATCTCTTTTTGGAAACAAAGTGCGGCGGTCAACAATACAAGTGCCATTACACACAGGGTCTTGAATTTTATTTTACACAACAAGATCAGTAAAACAACCAAAGCCACCACCACACTGAGCCAGGCTGCACGTGTATATGAAAACAAAAGCGCTGTGGTGTGCAACAGTACCAAAAGACTGATTGCAATTTTTACAGGCGCTGTATACCTGCGTTGAAACAGGAAACCGATCAGCACCGGAAAAGATATAGCCAGGCAGGCCCCATAAATAGTATGGTCTTTATAAAAAGGGGAGGCCACCCAATCAGCGCTGTCTTCATTGAAGCCAAAAAAATAATGGTTGATGAGGGTGTATAGGGCAATGAATGATAAAGGGATAATGTACAGCCAGGAGAATACACGCATACCGGCTACCCCGTTTTTAAACAGAATATGTCCGGCCAGAAAACCAGCGGCTATAAACCACAGCCTGGCAATAAAATTTTTAAGCGATACTGTTATGATCGTACTGGTACAGGTGCTTACAAGCACCCATACCAGCATAGCAAAAATAATAAGGGAGAGCGGGTGTTTCAGTATTTTAATATCAATAAGCCCGGATGCAAATTCGTGTATAATAAAAAACAGGAGCATCGCAAACATGATGGGTTCTGTGGGAATACTTAAATCTGTTGATTTACTTAAACCCATTTCAGACAAAGTAACAGAGAAGGGAATACAGAACACCAGTAATTTGGCGAGTAATTTAAAATCGAAAACAAGGAGGTAAACAAAGCCAAGAAATAAAGGCAACAAGGCATACAGGAATGTGAATGCAGGCTTAAAGGCCAAAACAAATGCATTGCACACTAAATAAAGTATACACAATGCAAATGCTAAATGGGAGGATTTTAACATGTTTTTCACGTTTGCAAAGTACAAAAAATCGGTCTCATTTTTAAGACCTGTGTTCTCTCTGAAAATACTCAGGCTATTCCTGCTAAAATATTACATCGAGAATAAGGAAAAAAAACCAGCCCTGAAATCAGTGCTGGTTTATTCTCTGAATGTGATTAAACCCGCTCAAAAGTTTATCCACCACAGAATTTTTTCAATCAACAGCCTACTTCATCCATTTTCCGAATAGCACACTCTACTACTACTACTACTTATGTTTGTCACCTATACAATACACAAAAAAACTACTTAGAAATTGAGGTGCTATTCAGAATCTGGAGAATCTTATCAATTTATTTCTGCAAAAAGCCGTAACGCTAAAAACGGCAAATTACAGAGCCTGGATTGATAATATTTTACCTGTTAATGGATATTTTTTCACTAATCGTATTCTCACCAATTTTAAGGTTTATAAAATACAAACCATTGGCCACCGAAGATGGAATTTCAAGGGTATAGTTTTGTTCGCCTGTTACATTTCCAAATCTTTCGTTCGAAACAACCTGGCCTATGGCATCAATTAAAGTTATGCTTACATCACTTTTTTCGAAAGCCGTATAACGCAGGTTGATAATTGAACCATTGGTTGGATTGGGGTAAAGGGCCGATAATTTTCCTTTTGTTACCTCAGCCACACTCACGTTGGTACATTTTGAATTCATTAAAGCAGTAAGGGTTGCAGCAGTAACATTGTTATTGGCACCATCTTCGTACACTTTTTTATCGGGGCAGATTACATAGATGGTAGGGAAATACTGAATATTATAACTTGTTTCCCAGGGATCAACTGTAGCAGTGGGAGGGTCAATAATTCCGTAATTGGTTCCGGTTACCCAATCGCCGTTGGTATTCGGGCCAGTACCGTGCAAATCGGCACTGGTGGTTGTTCCGTCCCCTTCAACAAACAGGGTCACTGCTTTGTTGGTACCTGTTGGCCCCTGGGCAGTGGTAAAATTTTCAAGTTCATGCGAGGTGTGAAAATCCCAGCACGGACCACACCAGGTTGCTGAAATATCTATCACTACGGCTTTGCCTGCATTCAGGTAAGCGTATAAGTGGTGTGAGGTTCCGTTGATATCGGTTAAAGTGAAATCAGGTGCGGTAGCTCCTGCTGCCAATTGCGCCTTGCCTTCGATCGAAAAGGCAATCAGCGAAGCTGCAAATAAAGAATGTAAAAATTTTGTTTTCATGGTTGGTTGATTTTTTGGTTGTTTGGAGTTAAAACGGTAAGGACATTAATTTTCATGCAATATAGGCCTGTAAAAGACCCTAAGTCAAGTAAAATATACCAACAAGACTTATTCATATACCAACCCGCTTGAATTGACAGAAGCTTTGCAGTTCAATGGTTTCAGAAGATTTACGACTCATTTTCAAATGCTAATAATGGGTCGATTTTGTTTTAAATTTTGGTAGACTATTTTAGCACAGGTGCGGAAGAAAGCTGATTAAAACACTCCGTATATATGCAAACAGCCCTTAACTTAAGGTTAAGGGCTGTTAAAAAACCAGGCTGTTGTTCGGTTACGCTATAGCCGGTATTGTTTTGAACGAATCCTTGTTGCTGATCCTACTGAAGCATTACTTTAACTTTTAACTTATTTCTCGCAAAGAAGCCCTTCTTTCTTACCTTCTAACATTCTCACTCTCTCACTTTTTTGGCTTTTAACTTATCTACTGATTACGTTTCATTAATTTTTTTCTGATAAAATCATCCACCTGGTCCCTGAACTCTTTACCTATAGGGACTTCCTGTCCGGCTATTTTAATAATATTGCCTTCAATGGTGGCTATTTTACCAACGGGTACAATGTAGGATTTATGTACCCTGATGAACTTGCTGTCGGGCAAACGGAGCTGTATGTTTTTTATGTTTATTAAAACAAGGTGTCTTTCGGTAGTGGTGTGTATTTTTACATAATCCTTCACTCCTTCTATAAAATAAACCTCGTCAAAATCTATCTTCACGTATTTTTTATCTGTTTTCACAAAAAAGAAATTGCCATCTCCTTCTTCCTGTACCACTTCTGTGGCTTTCTGCAAATCGGCCACTTTGTTGACTGCTTTCAGAAAGCGTTCAAAGGAAACAGGTTTCAGCAAATAATCCACTGCATTCAGCTCAAAGCCCTGCAAGGCATAATTGGCATGCGCTGTGGTGAAAATAATTTTGGGAAGGTTGGGGAATGTTTTTACAAAATCCAGTCCGGTCAGCATCGGCATCTGTATATCCAGAAAAATTAAATCAACCGGGGTTTCCTTTAAAAATTTAATGGCCGAAACAGCGCTGTCGCATACACCCGCTAATTCCAGAAAATCGAGCTGTTTCACATATTCTGCTATTCCTTCGCGTGCCAGTGGCTCATCGTCTACTATTAAGCATTTAATTTTCATACATTTTGTTTTAGGAGGTTAATTCTGCCAGATACACAGCCCGTGTAATTTCCATTCTTAAATTTAATCTTTAATTGTTAATTCAACACTATACGTTTCTTCTACATCGTTAATCAGCAGCTGATGGTTTTGGGGATACAACAACTGCAGCCTGCTTCTTACATTTTTGATACCTATCCCTGAATGAACGTTGTCGGATGTAGAGTAAAAAGAAAGTTTTGAATTGGAACAATGGAACCTTACTTCGCTTGCTGTTAATTCAAAATTAATGCTGATCCATTTCCCCGATTTTGATACCCCGCAGTGTTTAAAGGCATTTTCAACAAAGGGAATAAACAAGAGGGGTTCTATTTTATGGTGCATAAAATTTCCCTTCACATTAAATTCAACTTTCAGGTTTTCATCGTTTCTTAATTTTTCAAGGCCAATCAATTCCTTGATGCATTGTATTTCATTTTCAATAATACTTTCCGATTCGCTTCTTTCATAAATCCTGTACCTTAATAAATTCGACAGGGACAAGATGGCCTCTCCTGCTTTGGAGCTGTTTTTATTGATTAAAAAATAAATATTGTTTAAGGTGTTAAAAATAAAATGCGGGTTCACCTGTGCTTTTAAAAACCTGAATTCTGCTTCCAGTTCATTTTTTTCTTTCTGCGTTAGTTTCCCTGCTGTAATGACCCAATCGCTGGCTAATTTAATGGAGGAGATGGCCGATACTTCAAAAAGGTCGCGGAAAAACCAGTACAAATGGGTGAATAAAATTCCTTCGGATGCCACATCGCTTCCATGCAGGACAAAGTTGTAAAAGTATACTTTCAGGCCCCCGGTAAAAAGTATAAGGCTGCAAAAACTGGCAATGTACAATACAAATTTTTTCCGGTA
>JAHEYF010000087.1 GCA_023251755.1 Bacteroidota bacterium | reverse complement strand
TACTTCACCACCTACATTTTGTTTCTTGGCTTCTTTATCAGTCATTACACCTTTTGAAGTAGAAATAATGGCGATACCCAAACCGTTTAAAACCCTTGGCATGGTTTCAACACCCGCATACTTACGTAAACCAGGGCTTGAAATTCTGTCCAATGTACGGATAGCCGATAGTTTGGTAACAGGATTGTACTTCAGTGCAATTTTAATTGCGCCTTGTCCGTTGGTGTTTTCCTCGAATTTGTAGTTAAGGATGTAACCTTTTTCGAAAAGGATTTTTGTAATTTCCTTTTTAAGGTTAGAAGAGGGGATTTCTACTACTCTGTGGTTCGCTTTGATAGCGTTTCTTACCCTTGTAAGGTAATCTGCAATTGTATCTGTCATTTTATTTGTTTTTATATGTTACCCCGCAAGCAGGATAATTATACATTATTTTTCTTTATCAGCTTCCAGTGCTTTCGCAAAGGTAGCTTTCTTTGCTGATATTACCAGCTCGATTTGGTTACACCTGGTATTTTACCAAATGAAGCCATTTCGCGGAAAGTAACACGGCTAACTCCGAAGGTGCGCATGTAACCACGCGGACGACCGGTTAATTTACAACGGTTACGCATTCTTACTTTTGAAGAGTTGCGTGGTAATTTTTGCAATGCATCATAATCACCAGCAGCTTTTAATGCTGCACGTCGCTCAGCGTATTGATCAACCAATTTTTTTCTTTTGACCTCGCGGGCCTTCATTGATTCTTTTGCCATTTGTTCGCTTGTGTATTTTTTTTATAGGAGCACAGGTATTCTCTACGCCGGGCTCTTACTGTTGTTTTTCTGATTTTTTAAATGGTATCCCGAATGCTGTCAATAATGCATGCGCTTCGTTGTCTGTTCCTGCAGAAGTTACAAAAGTAATATCCATACCAGCCATTTTACTCACTTTGTCGATATCGATTTCAGGGAAAATGATTTGTTCTGTAACACCCAATGTGTAGTTTCCTCTTCCGTCGAAACCTTTATCATTGATTCCTTTGAAATCGCGGATACGTGGTAAGGCAGCAGAAATTAAACGGTCTAAGAATTCGTACATATTGTTTCCACGCAATGTAACCCTTACTCCGATTGCAACACCTTTACGTAACTTAAAGTTCGAAATATCTTTACGCGAGTAGGTAGCTACGGCTTTTTGCCCGGTAATGGTCGCCATTTCCTTTAATGCGCCTTCGATAATTTTTTTATCGGAAACAGCATCACCTAATCCCTGGTTGATACAGATTTTTTCTAATTTAGGAACCTGCATAACACTTTTATACTGGAACTTATCTTTTAAGGTTGATACAATTTCTGAATTGTATTTACCTTTTAATCGTGGTTGGTAAGTAGTCGCCATTATTTAATTACCTCCTTAGTTTTTTTAGCTATGCGTTCAATTTTTCCTGTTTTTTCATTTACCTGGCGGCCTACGCGTGTAGTTTTTCCACCTACAATCAGCATCAGGTTTGAAATATGAATTGAACCTTCTTGTTTTACAATCCCGCCATTCGGGCTTTTTGCATTGGGTTTGGTATGTTTAGACACCAAATTAACACCTTCAACAATTGCCCTGTTTTTTTTCAGGTCAATAGAAAGGATCTTTCCTTCCTGGTCCTTAGCGTCCCCTGCAATTACACGGACTACATCGTCCTTTTTTAATTTTAACTTAGACATTTCTGATCTTATTAAAGCACTTCTGGTGCCAATGATATAATTTTCATGAACTGTTTATCGCGCAATTCCCTTGCAACGGGGCCGAAAATACGTGTTCCACGAATTTCATCCCCTGCATTTAAAAGAACCACTGCATTGTCATCAAAACGGATATATGAACCATCCTGACGGCGAATTTCTTTTTTAGTTCTAACAATAACTGCTTTTGTAACAGTTCCTTTTTTTACGTTGCCAGAGGGTAGAGCATGCTTTACCGTAACCACGACTTTGTCGCCAATTGATGCGTAACGTTTGCGGGTACCACCTAACACACGGATCACTAACACTTCTTTAGCACCACTGTTATCTGCAACTGTTAATCTACTTTCGTTTTGTATCATTTTTATTTACGAATTACGAATTACGATTTATTGTTTTTCTAAATCTGTAATCTGAATATTACTTAGCTTTTTCTACAATTTCAACAAGTCTCCAGCATTTGTTTTTGCTCATTGGACGTGTTTCCATAATGAGTACAGTGTCTCCGATATTGCACTCGTTTTTTTCGTCGTGTGCAGTAAATTTGGTTGTTTTATTTAAAAACTTCCCGTATTTCGGATGCTTTACTTTACGTTCAACCGCAACAACGATGGACTTTTCCATTTTATTACTGGTAACAACGCCTGTTTTTTCTTTTCTTAAATTTCTTTCCATGTCTTCAGATTATTTAGAAGCTTTTTCTTTTTTTGTTAGTTCAGTGCTTAAACGGGCAATTAACTTTCTTGCTGAACGAATCGTTATCGGATTCTCAATAGGAGAGATCGCATGGTTCATGGTCAGTTTGTTTAAACCTGCTTTTTCTTCCTTAATTTTGTCTTTCAATTCCTGTGCTGAAAGCGCTATGATATCTTTATTTTCCATGTCAATTATAATATAAGCGTTAGGCTTGTTCTGCTACGTAATCTCTGCGTACAATAAATTTGGTAGTGATCGGTAATTTTTGAGCTGCCAAACGCAATGCTTCTTTTGCTACATCCATTGGAACACCTTCGGCTTCAAAAATAATACGTCCTGGTTTTACCGGGGCTACCCAATATTCAGGCGCACCTTTACCTTTACCCATACGTACCTCTGCAGGTTTCGATGTGATTGGCTTATCAGGGAACACGCGTATCCAGATTTGTCCTTCACGTTTCATGAAACGGGTTACTGCAACACGGGCAGCTTCAATCTGACGGGCTGTTACCCAGCACCCTTCAATTGCTTTTATACCAAATGAACCAAAGGCTAACTGATCACCGCGTTTAGCGTTGCCCTTCATTTTCATTTTGTGCATTTTCCTGAATTTCGTTCTTTTCGGCTGTAACATTGCTATAAATTTTTCTCAGTACCTAAGTACTCTATTTATTGAAATTATTTTGCGTCTCTTTTCTTTTTGTTGTTGTTGTTGTTTCTGCCACCAAATTTAGGAGCCGGTGCATCGCCACCCGGACGAGGGCCGCCTTTTTTATCTTTGGCCATTCCGATGTTTGGAGAAAGATCACGTTTTCCATAAATCTCGCCTTTGCAAATCCATACCTTCACTCCTATTCTACCAAAACTTGTATGCGCTTCTGCAATTGCGTAATCGATATCAGCACGAAGGGTGTGCAAAGGCGTTCTTCCTTCTTTGTATCCTTCAGTACGGGCCATCTCAGCACCACCTAAACGACCTGAACATTTTACTTTAATTCCTTCTGCTCCCA
The DNA here is from genome assembly GCA_023251755.1 of Bacteroidota bacterium. Taxonomy (GTDB): domain Bacteria; phylum Bacteroidota; class Bacteroidia; order B-17B0; family Aurantibacillaceae; genus JAHEYF01. Next base: position 15,409 of record JAHEYF010000087.1, on the reverse strand, counting down.
TTCTCATGGTTGAAGCAACAGCCATTTTAGTAGCACGACGGAAAGAGATACGGCCTTCAATCTGACGGGCAATACTATCCGCAACCAAACGTGCATCCAACTCAGGGCGTTTAATTTCGTAGATGTTGATCTGAACTTCTTTTTTGGTGATCTTTTTTAACTCTTCCTTAATTTTGTCTACTTCTTTACCACCTTTACCGATAATAATACCTGGACGGGCCGTATTGATTGTAACTGTAATTAACTTAAGGGTACGTTCGATAATGATTTTCGAAATACTTCCTTTCGGCAAACGAGCTCTCAGGTAGTTTCTGATTTTTTCATCTTCAACTAATTTGTCTGCGTAGTCTTTACCACCGTACCAATTAGAATCCCAACCTTTAACGATTCCTAAACGAAAACCTATAGGATTTACTTTTTGTCCCATTTTATTTTTTAATTTTTTGTATCTAAAACTAATGTCACGTGATTTGACCTTTTTCTTACCCTGTAACCTCTACCCTGAGGGGCTGTTCTTAAGCGTTTCAATTGAAATCCGCTATCAACCATAATGTCTTTTACAAACACTTTCTCATCGGGTTTTGCTCCGGTTTTTGCTTCGTAATTGGCAATAGCCGATAACAATAGTTTTTCAACACGGCCTGAAGCATGTTTGGGGCTGAATTTTAAAACTCCCAAAGCTTTATTTACGTCCAAGCCTCTCACCATGTCGGCCACAAGGCGCATTTTACGTGGTGATGTCGGACAGCTATTTAATTTCGCAAAATAAGTAGACTTATTCTCTTCTTTGCGTTTTTCAGCTGCTAATCTTTTTCTTTTGCCCATCGGATTTTATATTTATCTGATATTACTTCTTGTTATTTCCTGAGTGTCCTCTGAATAAACGGGTTGGAGCGAACTCACCCAATTTATGACCAACCATGTTTTCTGTTACATACACAGGGATAAATTTATTTCCGTTGTGCACCGTAAATGTATGTCCCACAAACTCCGGTGGAATGGTTGAACGACGTGCCCAGGTTTTGATAACCGATTTTTTGCCGCCCTCATTCATTTGAGTCACCTTTTTATCAAGGTTGTGGTCAATAAAAGGACCTTTTTTTAATGATCTTGCCATTTTGTTTTTTTTAGTTCTGAATCCTCCGCCTATAGCAGAGAACCATTAAACTGTTAGTACTATTTTTTCCTTCTTTCGATAATGTATTTGTTCGAAGCTTTTTTCGGGTAACGTGTTTTATACCCTTTAGCCGGTAAACCTTTGCGTGAGCGTGGGTGTCCGCCAGAAGCACGGCCTTCACCACCACCCATCGGGTGATCAACAGGGTTCATAGCTACTGGTCTTGTGCGCGGACGCATACCCAACCAACGGTTACGGCCTGCTTTACCTGCTACCTGTAAATTGTGATCAGGATTGGATACAGAACCTATTGTAGCCATACAGGTAATTAAGATCATACGCGTTTCGCCGGAAGGCATTTTTAAAGTCGCATATTTTCCTTCACGTGCACTAAGCTGAGCATAGGTACCTGCAGAGCGAGCCAAAGCTGCACCCTGACCTGGTCTTAACTCTATGTTGTGAATGATTGTACCAAGAGGAATTTCGCTCAATAGTAAGGTGTTCCCAACTTCGGGAGCTGCACCTGTACCAGAAACTACGGTTTGCCCTACTTTAAGACCATGAGGGGCGATGATGTATCGTTTCTCTCCGTCTTTGTATACCACAAGGGCTATACGGGCAGTACGGTTTGGATCGTACTCAATAGTTTTTACTGTGGCAGGAACGCCAAATTTATCGCGTTTAAAATCAATTAAACGGAACTGTTTTTTGTGACCACCACCTATGTAGCGCATGGTCATTTTTCCGGTATTGTTTCGGCCTCCGGAATTTTTCGAGGAAACGAGTAAGCTTTTTTCGGGTTTCGATTCAGTTATCTCTGCAAAATCGTTAACCAGCTTAAAACGTTGACCTGGAGTTAGTGGCCTTAGTTTCTTTAATCCCATTTTTTATAATCTTACAAAATTATATACTTGCGTAAAAGTCAATTGTTTCGCCTGCTTTTAAAGTCACAATTGCTTTTTTGTTTCGGTTCACTCGTCCTGTTGCTACGCCGCGTGTTGTATTACGTGTTTTCACTTTTCCAACATACTGCTGCGTGTTAACCGATTTTACAGTAACGCCATAAGTTTTTTCAATGGCCTGTTTAATCTGGATTTTGTTTGCCTTTTGTTCTACAACGAAGCCATAACGATTTAGTTTTTCGGCTTGCGAGGTCATCTTTTCAGTGATGATGGGCTTTATTAAAATTTGCATTTTATTTTAATATTGATTCAATTTGTTTCAAGGAACTTTCTGATAAAACGATATTTGAAGCGTTTAATATGTCGTATGTATTTAAATCTGATGCAGTTACGACTTTTGTGCGCTCTAAATTTCGGGACGACAAATATACATTTTTATTTGATTCGCCCAACACTATTAGTGTTTTTTTATCAGATAAATTTAAATTTTTTAATAAATCTATGTATTTCTTGGTTTTCGGAGTATCGAAAGAAAAATCTTCCAATACGGTGATACCATTATTTTTTGCTTTGTAGGTTAAAGCCGAAACACGGGCCAGACGTTTAACTTTAATGTTCAGTTTAAACGAGTAGTCGCGGGGGCGAGGTCCGAAGGCACGTCCACCACCAATAAACAATGGTGATTTCATTGAACCCGCACGGGCTCCACCTGTACCTTTTTGTCTTTTCAGCTTTTTTGTGGTACGGGCAATTTCTGCGCGTTCCTTTGCTTTGTGCGTTCCCTGACGCTGGTTGGCCAGATACTGTTTTACATCAAGGTAAATACAGTGATCGTTTGGCTCGGCTCCATAAATAGAATCTATCAATTCTACTGTTTTTGCCGTTTTTTTACCGCTTATATTGATTACTTCTGCTTGCATGATCTTGGATTACTTCTCGATTATTAGATATGAACCTTTTGCGCCGGCCACTGAACCTTTAACGATGATCAGGTTTTTTTCGGCTATAATTTTAACCACTTCGATGTTTTGAAGTTTTACGCGGTTGCCTCCGGTTCTTCCAGCCATACGCATACCTTTCATTACACGCGAAGGGTCTGAAGATGCTCCCAATGAACCAGGTGCTCTCTGACGATCATGCTGACCGTGGGTTGAACCACCTACTCCACCAAATCCGTGACGTTTTACAACACCCTGAAAACCTTTACCTTTTGAGGTTCCAACTACATCGATGATGTCGCCTTCGGCAAACAAGTCAACTGTAATTACATCACCTAAGTTTTTGCTTTCTTCGAAGGAACGAAACTCGATCAACTTGCGTTTTGGAGTTGTTTTTGCTTTTTCAAAATGAACTTTCATCGCGTTGGAAGTGTGTTTTTCCTTCTTTTCGTCGAAAGCCAATTGTAAAGCCTCGTATCCGTCTTTGTCGTTGGTTTTTACTTGCGTTACTACGCAAGGACCCGCTTCGATAACTGTGCATGGTATGTATTTACCATTGGCCCCGAAGAAGCTGGTCATTCCGATTTTTTTACCAATTATTCCAGACATTTTAATTTATGATTTACGATTTATGAATTACGATTTGATTACGGCTAACTAAACTTTGATTTCTACTTCTACCCCGCTTGGCAGCTCTAATTTCATTAAAGCATCCACTGTTTTTGAAGTTGAACTGTAGATGTCCAATAAACGTTTGTAAGAACAAACTTCGAACTGATCACGCGCTTTTTTGTTAACGTGCGGGGATTTTAACACAGTGAAAATACGTTTGTGCGTAGGCAAAGGAATGGGTCCGTTTACCACAGCTCCGGTCATTTTTACTGTCTTAACGATTTTTTCAGCTGATTTATCAACCAGGTTGTAATCGTAAGATTTTAATTTTATTCTGATCTTTTGGCTCATTTTATTTCGAGATAATCAATTAAACTTTTTCTGTTTTACCTTTTGCCTTTGCAACAACTTCAGTTGAAATGTTGTTCGGTGCTTCTGAATAATGCGAGAACTCCATGGTTGAAGTAGCACGACCAGAAGTAATGGTACGCAATGTTGTTACGTATCCAAACATTTCTGAAAGAGGAACTTTGGCTTTAACCACCTGGGCTGCACCTTTTGAATCCATGCCTTCAATTTGTCCGCGGCGTTTGTTTAAGTCACCAACCACATCACCCATATTTTGTTCAGGGGTAATTACTTCTACTTTCATAATTGGTTCCAGCAATACCGGTTTACAACGTGGTATAGCTTCACGGAAAGCTGAACGGGCACAAATCTCAAAGGACAAGGCATCCGAGTCAACGTTGTGGTAAGAGCCGTCAATTAAACGTATTTTTAAGGAATCCATAGGGAAACCAGCTAAAACACCATTCACCAAAGCGGCTTTGAAACCTTTTTCAACAGAAGGGATAAATTCACGCGGAATGTTACCACCTGTAATTTCATTTACGAACTGCAAACCACCTTTGGTTAAATCATAATCTTCATCCACCGGAGAAGCCACAAATTTAATATCGGCAAATTTACCACGGCCACCGGTTTGTTTTTTGTAAACCTCGCGGTGTTCGATAGTACCATTGATTCTTTCTTTGTAAGCAACCTGAGGGGCACCCTGGTTTACTTCCACTTTAAACTCACGTTTCAAACGGTCTAAGATGATCTCTAAATGAAGCTCACCCATACCGCTGATGATAGTTTGTCCTGAATCTTCGTCTGTTTTCACACGGAAGGTAGGATCTTCTTCAGCCAATTTATTTAAAGCGGTACCTAATTTATCCAAATCGGCCTGGGTTTTAGGCTCGATGGCCACACCGATAACCGGCTCAGGGAAATTCATGGCTTCTAAAACTATAGGATGTTTTTCATCGCACAGTGTATCGCCTGTTTTAATATCTTTAAAGCCGACTGCTGCGCCAATATCACCTGCTTCTAAGAATTCGATCGCATTTTGTTTGTTGGCGTGCATCTGGAATATACGGGAAATACGTTCTTTGTTTCCAGAGCGGGTATTTAACACGTAAGAACCGGCATCTAAACGGCCTGAGTAAGCACGGAAAAAGCACAAACGGCCCACGAATGGATCGGTGGCAATTTTAAATGCAAGGGCTGTAAATGGTTCTTTAACGTCTGGTTTACGGGTTACTTCTTCTTCTGTATCCGGGTTAATTCCTTTAATCACGTCTTTATCCAACGGACTTGGCATTAATTCCATTACCAGGTCGAGCATGGTTTGAACTCCTTTGTTTTTGAAAGAAGAACCACACACCATTGGAACAATTTTATTTGCAAGACAGGCTTTACGCAAAGCTGCAAGAACTTCGGCTTCAGTAATGGTTTCAGGAGCATCAAAAAACTTCTCCATTATTTTATCATCAAACTCAGAAACAGCTTCGAGCATTTTTTCGCGCCATTCTTTCGCTTCTTCAATTAGATCGGCAGGAATATCAATTGTTTCGTAAGTCATCCCTTTATCGTGCTCGTTCCAAACCATTCCGCGGAAGTTGATCAGATCAACCACCCCTTTAAAGTTGTCTTCGGCACCGATAGGAATTTGTAAAGGAATAGCATTACCACCCAATACGCTTCTTACCTGTTTTACCACATTTAAGAAATCGGCACCGGAGCGGTCCATTTTATTTACGAAACCGATACGGGTAACGTTGTAATTATCAGCTAAGCGCCAGTTTGTTTCAGATTGTGGTTCAACACCGTCAACGGCTGAAAACAAAAACACCAGCCCATCGAGGATACGCAGTGAACGATTCACTTCCACTGTAAAATCCACGTGACCCGGGGTATCAATAATGTTTACTTTGTATTTATCGCCGCGGTAGTTCCAGAAACAGGTAGTAGCTGCCGAAGTAATGGTAATACCACGTTCCTGCTCTTGTACCATCCAGTCCATTGTAGCGGCACCGTCGTGTACTTCACCAATCTTATGATTTACGCCGGTGTAATAAAGAATACGCTCCGTTGTGGTGGTTTTACCAGCATCAATGTGGGCAGCAATCCCTATGTTTCTTGTATATTTTAAATCGCTCATTTTCTGTCGCTCTATCTGTATTTAATTAAAATCTAAAATGCGAGAACGCTTTGTTTGCTTCCGCCATTCTGTGTGTATCTTCTTTCTTTTTGAAAGCAGCACCCTCTTCTTTTGAAGCGGCAACAATTTCGCCGGCTAATTTCTGAGCCATTGATTTTTCGTTGCGTTTACGTGCATAAAGGATCATCCAACGGATGGCCATTGATATTTTTTTATCAGGGCGGACTTCAGAAGGGATTTGGAAAGTAGCACCACCAACACGACGGGAACGAACTTCCACCTGTGGGGTAACATTTGCTAAACCTTTTTTGAACACTTCTAAACCATCTTCACTGGTACGTTTTGCAACCACTTCCAGAGCCTCATAAAATACTTCCGACGCAGCAGATTTCTTTCCGTCGTACATCAGGTTGTTAACAAACCTGGTTACCAGAACATCATGAAATTTAGGATCCGGTAATAAAATTCTTTTCTTGGCTTTTGATTTTCTCATTTTTACTAATTATAAGCTGTTTTCTTATTTTTTCTTTTTAGCCGGAGCAGCAGCGCCTTTAGCACCCGCTTTTGGTTTTTTAGAACCGTATTTTGAACGGCGTTGGTTACGTCCTTCAACTCCCGCAGTATCCAATGCACCACGAACAATGTGATAACGTACTCCAGGTAAATCTTTCACACGACCACCCCTTACCAACACAATCGAGTGTTCCTGTAAGTTGTGACCTTCACCCGGGATGTAAGCAATAATCTCTTGCTGGTTCGTTAAACGCACTTTAGCTACCTTACGCATAGCCGAATTTGGCTTTTTAGGTGTAGTAGTATACACACGTGTACAAACACCACGACGCTGTGGACAGGAGTCCAAAGCAGCAGATTTGCTTCTGTTTGGAGCTTTAAAGCGTCCTTTTCTTACTAATTGCTGAATGGTTGGCATCTTAAATTACTTGTATTACTTGATTTTACTATATTCTCAACATGACCCCACTATTTTGGGGAGGGCAAAGGTAATTATTTTTTTATAAACAATGCAAGTGTTGATAAAATATTTTCTGTTTTTTGTATTAAAACTTAAATAAAGCTGCTGCAGATTTTGTTTTTGTATTGGTATCAGGCAGGTACGGGGCCACCGTTTTGCATTTAGCCCCAATAAAAAGCCCCGCCTATTGGCGGGGCTTTCTGTAATTTAAAAAGGTATTCTTATTTAGCTAATCTTACATTAACGGCATTCAATCCTTTTTTGCCTTCCTGGATTTCGAAAATAACTTCGTCATTCTGACGGATTTCTTCTTTTAAACCAGAGACATGAACAAAAACTTCTTCATTTGAATTATCCACTTTGATAAATCCAAAACCTTTTGTTTCATTAAAAAACTTTACAGTTCCATTTTTCATAATAAATTGTTGTATTAAAATTAATGGACAAAGGTAAATTAATTATTTATCAAATCCTATTAACAATCACCCGGGGTAAAATAAATTGCTCTGCAAGCTGCAATTTTTGGGCAAAATACAGGATTACCAATGAATACAAGGTGTGTTCATTCTTTAAACATTTACGCTTAACTATCCTCCAAAGGTTTCCGTTTTTCAGGGTAAATAAGTGAAACTTCGTCGTCGCAGCAGGTAATTTGTTTGATGTAATGCTCCACGGCTTCAAAAATTCTTTCCCCGGGATAGCCCGGCACCCCCATTTCCTGCATGGCCCAGTTTTTTATGTGCAATACATTCACGTTTTTTGTTTCACTAATAGTAAAATACTTTAAGTAATAGGGAAGTTTGGATTTAGCCGCATCACTCAGGTATATATCAGCATTGGGGGTATTGCCCGGGTATAAACCTGCCGATAAACTGGTGTCCCATTTATTAATTAAACTAAACAAAGGCATCAACGCACACATTACTATTACAGCGTATACAGGCTTAAAACCAAACAAATAGCTGATGTTGTAATATTTTGATTCGGCCTGGCCTGCAAACATAAAATACACCAGCATTATCATGGTGATGTGCCAGCCCCATACCACAGGGTTATAGCTATGAGCAACGAGCAAAACAAGCACAATGAAATGCATAAACACCGCAACTGGAATGGCAATTCGCTTGGCATTCGGGAAAAACAGGCATACAGAAATCAGCAGTTCAATATAGGGAATGCCCCAACCCATGTTGTAAATAACATTGCAGGTTTCGGCTGTGCATATATTTTCTATAGGTTTTATGAGCCAGGGCCAGGTTTCGGCCATAAAGCCGGGGTTCAGTTTTTGTATACCGCTCCAAAGGTATGTGGCTGCGATGACAATTTTGAGTGTGGTCATTACCACCGTATAATCACGGGGCTCGTCTACCCGCCAGTTGTAGAATACCAGTACAAATAACATAATGAGGTATTGAAAGAACCAGGGCTGTAGCCTGTTTTGGTCGGTCAGTACCATGTACACCCCCACCAACAACAGGCTTATAATAATAAAGCGGGGCTTTCGAAACAACAACAACAATACGGGCAGGGCAATTAATAAGCCAAAGAGTATTTTATCGTAGGGTACCGGAATCAGCGGCATATTGTCAAACAAAGGGACTTGCGGAAAAAGCCGGTCGGCGGTCCACAGGCGCCAGGATACTATAATAGAAACCAGCATACCAATGGCGATACAATTTTTAACTGCCCGTAAACGGTGTGGGATGGAGATGCCGGGGAAATAAAGTTCTTTCATATTTACTGTACCTTGTATGCTGTATATTGTATCAAGTCTGCTATTTGCATCTGGATGTCCGGAGTCCCCCTTCTCCCACTCTCTTTCTTTCCCACTCCCACTCTCTTTCTCACTCTCTCACTTTCTCACTTTCTTACTCTCCCTAACTTTGCACTTTTAAATTAATCCTTCCTCCTGTATAGAAATACTTTTTAAAATAAACTTCTTCCAGGTCGCTGATCATAATCCCCTTTTTGGTAGATGCATGTACAAACTTATTGTTCATTAAATACAAACCCACGTGAGAAGGTTTTTCCTGATCGATTTTAAAAAACACCAGGTCTCCTTCTTTCAGTTCGCTTCTGCTTACACCAATACAGGTTTCATGCAATTCTTTAGTAGAGCGTGGGATTTTTTTATTGTACACCTTGTCGTATAAAACCGAAATAAAACCAGAGCAATCAATTCCGTTTTTATCGAGCCCGGCATATTTGTAAGGCACAGCGTACCAATCGTCAATAAACACAAACAAACTTTCGTTTTTAATTTCTTTGGGTTCAATATTCAACAACAGTGCGTATTTATTTTTTAATGCTGTTTTAGAATTAGTAGTTGCCGTAGAAGAAGAAACATTTTTATGTGAGCTACAGGAACTCAGGTAAAGCACCAATAGCACCGCTAAAAAAAGAAAACGCAAAAGCCGTATGTGTCTGATGGCAAACATATCCAAAAATAAAGTATTAAGTATGGCGATTAGCGGGGAGCATATACTTGTTATCTACAATGCAATGTTAATATAAGTAAACAGTGAAACCGGCAGTTCCAAAGGACTTATTGCAAACCGAATAGTATATTCAGCCTGGTTGAGGATTAAATAAAACCGGATTTTTTGCACGATTATTTTACTCTCAATTATTTTGACCTTACGAAAAAAAAACTTAAATTAGATCAACAGATAAAATAAATACCGCCCTTATAAAATGGAAGGGTATATAATAGTTTCCTTAAATAGTGCGGCCATTATTCACGTTACAAAAAACAAAAGTGGAGACCAGCGACCACAAAAAAACGGGGCGGTAACGAAAAGCCATACGAGTAGGAAAACTAAAATCATAAAAAATGAACACGAAAAAAACATTAAACATTGCAGGCTTTGTTTTGGTATTGGCTGGTTTAATTTTAAAAGCCAGGCATTGGCCCGGAGCATCTTTTGCCCCAATTCTATCAGCCATTGTGCTGTTGGTATCACTTTTTATGTTCGCCCTTAAAGACAACAAAGAAAATGGCCTGGGCAATGGGCTCAATTATTTTTTAGTTGTCAGCTTAGCCATATACATTGTTGCTGCACTGTTTAAAATTCAACAATGGCCAGGGGCCGGTTTATTGATGATTGTTGCCTGTGGCCTGAGTTGTATACTTCCTTTGGTGCTGATACTGCAGAAAGATGAATTTAAAGTATCTAAACAGTTTATAATCCTTTTTTTTACTTTTTACCTGCTTGTAATCACTTTGTTTACTAATAATCCATTATGCAAATCCTTAGGCTGCACTGATGAGTGCACTGTAGAACAAACAAGCAACCCAATGCCCGACACACCGGCACACTGAGTTTACAGTTAAAGGCCTTACTTTATTTCCGGGCTATATTACTTAAAATTAAGTAATATAGCCCGAAAGCCAATAAGCATAAAGGTTTAAATAAAATTATTGAAGTAGTTTCACTTAAATTTTTGTTCAACGAAGAATCGTACATTCTATAAAGGTTGAATGCTTAAGGAATCCACCTAAGGGATTATGGATAAGTAGTAATCATTTCAAACTTAAAGCTTTCAACGCTTAATGGCTTTCCACCAAAAATTATCCGGCTAAAAATCGTATATTTATACCAGAATAAAATCCTATATAAAAATGGGGCAGCTCTTAAATATCAATGAAATAAAAAAACTCTTTCCCGACGAATGGGTTTTAGTTGGTAATCCAATTATGGACGACAGCAATATTGATGTTATTTCAGGTATTCCTATTTATCACAGCAAAGACAAAAAGGAAGTGTGTTATATCGGCAGGGACAAGACATCTGCTTTTGATAAAATTACTTTAATTTTTACAGGCAATTTTAAATCTACCAGAAAGATTACAGGTATTTTCAACCGCATCAAATAAATGACATTCCCATTCAAGAGAGAATCTGAAAGCGGGCTAATTATTGTTAGCATTGAAATAGACGGGAAATACGAACTTAAAATGGTACTCGACACCGGGGCAACCAACACCACTATTGATAGCAATGCCTTATATTTATTGGGTTACGACCTTAAAGACAATATCGGTACTGTAGAAATTGAAACGGCCAACGGAATTATAGAAACCGAAGTCTTTGAAGTCAGTAGTTTTTCATCTCTCGGATTACTAAAGAATAAATTTCAAATTCAGGTGTACGATTTTTTAGCTCATGGAATTTTTTCGGATTATAATGGACTACTTGGCTTGGATTTTTTAGAAGGAACGAAATTTTGTATTGACATGGACTTGAATACAATTAGCCTTAGCTAATAACCTTTGAATAATTAATAAACACAGTGTGCGCAGAAAGTTGAGCATTCCAAAAGCTCACCAACAAAAAGGCCGGAAGAATAAAATAACAAAGCCACTTCAACTGTCGACAATTTGTCGACAGTTGAAATTGAAAGGCAAGTACTATTGCAAACCAAAACCTTAAAAAAGTCACCATGAACAAGCAAACAATTATTGATGCGCTTACTAAAAACTATACTTCATTTATTCAGTACATCAACAGCCTTACAAGCGAAGAGTATTTGTATCGTTTTGAGCAAAAATGGACTGCAGGGCAACAGTTGGAACACATTCTTTTATGTGTAAAACCGCTTGTGCAGGTTTACGGTATGGATAAATTAATGATAGAACAAAATTTCGGAAAATCGGACAGGGCCGGTCGCACACAGGAAGGGTTGTTGGGACTTTATGCCGAAAAATTAAAAGGAGGTGGAAAAGCACCGGAGCGTTTTGTGCCTCAGGCTGCTGAATTCAGTCAAAGAGATGGCTTGAATGAAACCCTTGCAAAATTGATAAAAGACCTGTGTTCAAAAATTGAAAACTTTACAGAAGAAGACCTCAACACTTTATTAATTCCACATCCTTTATTGGGTAACCTGACCCTGCGCGAAATGCTGTACAATGCCATTGATCATGTTGAACACCATCATGAATCGGCTAAACAAAACTTAAAAAAACAAATAGGAATTCATTAACAAGCCGCTTACTTTACATTAATAAAAACCGGCACATTCATTTTCACCTTCACTGCTTTCCCTGCATTCATGCCGGGTTTCCATTGCGGCATTTTACTGAGGCTTTGGATAATTTCGTTTTGACATTTACTGCATTTTTCAAAACCTTTTAGCAACTTCATATTGCTCACTTTTCCATCTTCGTTTACAATAAACGAAAGGATGATTTTACCAACAAGCTCCTTCTCGTTTTCAGTTTTTGGATATTGAATGTTTTTATTCAGAAACCTCATCAACTCCGCATTCCCTCCGGGATATTCGGGCATTTGTTCTGGATTGATCATAGCTCTGTCATAAACATTATCTGTTGCAATACTTTCAGCGTTCTTTTGTAGTGTTTCTTTTTCAGCCACAACAGGCGGGGTTGAATTGTTGTTCGTATTGCTGTAATTGTAATTTGTTGCGACAGAAGGCCCTTCGGAAGTGTTTTTTTCAAGAGATTTTTCACCTTTTGTTTTTGTTTCTTTCTTTTCGAACACAACAGCATTTGTACCGGCTGCTCCGTTCAAAGTAGTTGTGTATACTGTGACAGGCGCAGCTGTTGTAGCTTTAACCACAACATCCTTATCAGCCGTATTCACATCGTAATAGGCAAGCGCAAGATTAACCGAGTCGGCTAAGGCCCCACCCACTATTTTTTTATCAGTTCCGGCTTCTTCCTGTGTGGCATAGCCATTCGCAATTCCTTCATTCAGCTGAGTGCTTTTCTTAGCATCATCTTTGTTATTTGCCCAGGCTGTATTTTCCAATTCATCTTCCCGTTTCAGTGTTTTGCTTTCCGTTGCTAAGCCCTGTTCATTGGTACTCCAGGTATACGTGGAAGCTCCGGGTGATTTTTCTCTTTTACTGTTTTCGGTACTGTTAATTTTCTGATCACTGTTTTCCGCAGCCGGTTCTTCCCGCACAGCCATCGAATCCGCCCGCAGTTGAATTTCATTGCTTACCAGGCTTTCATGCTGTGCCAGGGTACTCACCTGCTCATCAACAGGTTTAAAAATAAAAAACAATCCCATCAGCAAAACCAGCGAAGCCGCAATAGCCAATAAAGACAATCCCTTGTTATTTTTTTTAACAGGTAAAACAGCCTTGTTGTTTTTTTCTTCTTCCAATAACTTGTCTATCCTGTTATTTACCACAGTTAGCGACTCTTCCTTGCTTTTAAGCAATTGAAGGCCTTCCATCGCCTCCCGCTCAAAATCATCCAAAGCTTCAGTTTCAGGATTGTCTTTTTCAGCATCCATCAACCTGAACAGCTCTTCGGGAGAAAGGGTTTTGTTGTTGTTAATATTATTGGGGTTCTTGTCGCTCATTGACTTGTTCCAGCTTAATTTTCAGGTTTCGTTTACCATTTTGTATATAACTTTTTACATTGTTCAAAGTATAGCCTGTGAGTTCCGCAATTTCAGTATAACTTTTATCTTTTATATAAAACAGTTCCACACAGGTTCTTTGTTCTTCATTTAATTCGGCCAGGGCCTTTTCAAGCGCCACGTATTCCTGCTCGCGCTTGTTGGCATTTTGATGCATCTCTTCGGCTTTTTCCACAAACAGTTTTACATCTTCCCCGTAAGCAAGCGTATGCCTTAGTTTGGCCTTTGCCGAACGCAGGATCATGAGGCAATGATTTTTTGTAAAGGTATACAGCCAGCTTTTAAAATATTCGACCTGGTGTTTGATTAAATCATCAAACAATTTGGTGAAAATATTAATAACCGCGTCCTGCGCTTCATCCTCATCTTTCAGGTACTTCATGCACAAACCCATTACGAGGTGAGAATAACGTTTGTATAAAATCCCGACAAAAATTTTATCGCCCGATTTTTTATACTCCGCTATCAGCTCGGCATCACTAAGGTCTTTATAATGGGCAGGGTAAAGCAATAGAAAAAATTATGCTTCTAATTTAAAAAATTAAAACGGTTTATGGAATTTTCAATGCAGGCACATCACAAGATTAAAAAATAAACAATCAAAAAATACATACTTATGAAAATCATCCACACTTTATCCACTACAAAAATGAAACGCAACAATTTTCAAAAATTTATTCAGGCCATGATTAAACCCCTTGTGTTTGCTGGCCTGTTGTGCGCAAGTGCCTTGCATGCAGAAAACGATAAAACCATAAAATCGAAACCCGACAAAGTGGTGATTTACCTGCAGGGCGCACAGGTTTACCGCAACACACAGGTGAACTTAGTGGCCGGACAAAACAACATTATTTTTGAAGGCCTCGAAAGCGGTATTAATCAACAAAGCGTGCAGGCCGGCGGAAACGGCAATTTTATTATTACCGATGTGCAGTACATTACGCATTACCCCGAATTAGAAAGAATAAAAAATACGGGTGATGCCAAATATTTAAAACTCATCAAACAGCTCAACGACTCCATAACCCTTATGGAATATGAACTCGAAGACCTGCACAATAAAAAAGATGTGTTGAATACCGAAAAAAGCGTATTGATGAATTACCGTTTGTACAAAGGGGAAGCTAAAAAAGATTCCCTGGCCTTTTTAAAAGACGGCCTTGGTTTTTTAAGGGAAAAATTAAACAATATTTATGCTGAACTGCTGAAAATAAAAAAAGAAGAGAACAAGGTGAACGACAAAATGGAAAGGATCAATGAACGCCTTACTGAAATCAACAATGATTTAGGCACAAGGAACAATGTGCCTGTAGTGGACAACAAACCCGATTACAGGGTAATTGTTTCGGTGGTTTGTGAAGCAGCTGTAAGCGCCACGGTAAACATCAATTATTACTTAGCCAATGCCGGCTGGACACCCATCTATGACTTGCGGACAGAAGGAGTTGAAAGCCCGGTGAAACTTACCTACAAAGCCCTGGTACACCAGGGTAGTGGCATAGACTGGAAAGAGGTAAAACTCACACTTTCGACCGGCAACCCCAACCAGAATTTTATTGTTCCCGAATTAAACACCTGGTACCTGAATGCACAAAGCCATACTTACAGGGACGATAAACGCAAAAAATCAAGCGAAGGCTATTACAACAACCAGCCCACTTCCATTGCAAGTTATGATGGTGCTGCGGGTGCAAAAGAAATCGTTGTGACTCAGGACAAAGAGGCCGAATACGCTTACAATTATGTTAACATAGATGACAACGTAGTGCAGGCCGAGTTTGAAATAAAATTGCCTTATACCATCCCTGCAGACAACAAAAACCACATTGTAGCTGTATTGAACAAGGAACTCGAAACGAAATACATTTACAAAACAATTCCCAAACTCGACTTAAACGCCTACTTGACAGCACGTGTAACAGGCTGGGAAGATATGAACCTGTTATCGGGACAGGCCAATGTATTTTTTGACGGTACGTATGTGGGCCAA
>JAHEYF010000086.1 GCA_023251755.1 Bacteroidota bacterium | reverse complement strand
TTTCGAGCGTTTTTTTAATTCTTCAAGTTTAATTTTATTTGGGTCAAGGGCGATCAGTTTCCCTTTATTTTTCATAATGGTGGCTAAGTGCAGGGTTTTTCCGCCCGATCCGGCACAGGCGTCCACCACCCGCATACCCGGTGCAGCGCTCAAAAAGGGGGCAACCATTTGCGATACACAATCCTGCACCTCAAACAAACCGGCTTTAAACTGTTCGGTACGGAATACATTGCGGCTAAAAGGCAGCATCAGTGCCTGTGGCGACCAGGTAATGTATTCAGTTTCGATATTTTGCTCTGCTAATTGCTCCTTTAAATCTTCAATAGTCGTTTTTAGCGTGTTGACCCTCAAAAAAGCATTCGGGGCCTGGTTCAGGGCATGCGATACCTTTTCCCATAATTTTTCACCCAGTTCATTGCAACACAATTCATCCAGCTCATCCGGGTAAGATTCCCTTATCTTACGGATGCGGCTGAATTTTTTAAAATCGGCCACAAATTTACCTTCGTTGCAAAATTTAAAATGCGGGTCACGGGGCATGACATCGTTTTTAAAAACAAGGTAACAACCAAAAAGTGTCCAGCAATTTTTAAGAGTAAGGCTATCGTTGATTTCGCTTACAGTAGAGAGTAAACGCCAGTTGCGGATAATATCGTAAGACGTATCGGCCACAAAAGAACGTTCGCGCACTTTCCACAATTTGTTTTTACGCATTACCTTTTCAATGGCCCTGTCGGCAAAGGTGCCATTTTCAATAACGTCTTTTAATACTTCAAAAACCTGCGTAACGTGGTACTTAAAATGGTGGAGTGGAAATTCTTTTGGCATAGGGGACAAAGATACTGTTTTTAGAACGAACGACGAAGTACGATTGACGAAGTACGGGTATGATACTATTAAGGTACTTTGAATATTAAATTTTAAATCTTGAACTAAGTCTTGAACTTCCGTCCTATCTCCGTTCCAATGCCCTTAATGGTTTGCAGGTTGAGTGGAAACTCCATAAACACATGCAACATACTCAACAGGAACAATACTTTGAAACCAATGGTATAATCCCAGTAATAAAGTCCCACCGAAACAATCCACAGTACCGAAATAAGGAAGAGCCGTTGTTTTGAAACCTCGTGCCATTTGATAACCCTTGTTTTCGAAAACCAGTTCAGGTAATGATACGTGTAAGCAAAGGCTACAAAACGAGCTACCACAATAGCAGCCGGATGGGTAAAAACACTTTCGGCAGGGTATTTAATCATTGTATTAAACGAATCAACACCGTCCATCTGAAAAATGTACAACAATGTTCTGTTAATAACCGAAAGTAAATTCATCGCTTTTTGAATGTATTCTCCGGGCATTTGGGTAGACAGGGATGGAGTAAAAACAGGAAAGCTACAGGTGCACAGTACAAATACAAGCAATGAAATGATACCACTGCTGCTTTTGTTTTTTAAAGCCCCGAACAAAATAAAAAGACCTGTAAAAACAAATACATGAATAATGGTAGGAAGCATGATCAGGAACCAGACCACGAAAAATTCGTTCGAGTTATTTCTCAGCTGGCTTGAAATCAAAAAAACAATTACAGTCAAAAAATACTTTACGACATTGTTCTTTATAAAAAAGATGATGATGGTAAAAAAAAACGCGGTAACAATATAGGTGAGGGCAAACTGGTTGACAACAGATTTTGCATCAACCACCTGCACTGAAAGAAGTACAGCCATTAATACATACAACCATACATCGTGTTTTTTATGGGTAAAAAAACTGCGTTTGTCCAACCACGAAATTTCGGTAAGGTAATGAAGGGGGCCTAAAACGGCGTAGGAAAATATAAAAAGCTGAAAGGGAAGACAAAAAGCTAAAATGGTACTGATGAGCATTAATGCAATATTGGTGTAATTTACTGCATTATCAGAAGAAAGGGTTTTTGAAAATAAATTCATGCGGGCAAAGCTTACCTCGAAAGGTATACAAAACCTTTTAATTCAATGTCTTCGTCGTTAAGCTTGCAACGCAGGGTACAAAAATACGTCCCCTGACTGCATGGTTCCCCGGCGGTGGTGCGTCCATCCCAGGATAAATTCAACCTGTCTGATTCAAACACCAATAAGCCATAACGGTCGTAAATAATCATGTGGTAAAAAAAATAGGGCTGTTCAAATGAAACAACGGGCCTGAACACATCATTTACACCGTCGTAATTGGGGGTAAACACATTGGGAAGAGCTATACTGTCCTTAGCAGTAGTTTGAGCCTTAGCCTCAACTGCGCCAAAACAGGTAAATAGGAGTAATAAAGTTAAAATGCGAACCATAAGTCATTTTAAAACCTATCACGAATATACGAATTTCGCGGGAAAAGATTTCACGTCCCTGTAAAGTTATTAAAAACGAATTGTCAGTTACTTTGACTGTTTTTAAGACCGAAGTTCCAAAAGCACCACGTTCTCAACATGGTGGGTGTGCGGGAACATATCCACCGGCTGTACTTTCAGTACTTTGTATTTTTCGTCCATCATATTTAAGTCGCGGGCCTGTGTAGAGGGGTTGCAGCTTACGTAAACAATCCGCTGCGGTGCTGCATCCATCATCACCTTTATTACATCTTCGTGCATACCGGCACGTGGCGGATCGGTAACAATAACATCAGGCTTCCCATGCGTGCGGATAAAATCTGTGTTCAACACATCTTTCATATCGCCGGCAAAAAAGACTGTGTTGCTGATGTTGTTGAAACCTGAATTTTCCCTGGCGTCCACAATGGCATCGGCTATATACTCCACCCCAACTACTTTTTTTGCTTTGGCGGCAATAAAATTAGCGATGGTACCGGTTCCGGTGTAAAGGTCGTACACGGTTTCGTTGCCACTTAACTGTGCAAAATCCCGGGTAATTTTATACAATTCATAAGCCTGAGCCGAATTGGTCTGGTAAAAGGAACGGGGGCCGATTTTAAATCTGAGGCCTTCCATTTCTTCCATAATATAATCTTTACCGGCAAAACACTTAATGTCTAAATCCTGCAAAGTATCGTTGCCTTTTTGGTTAATGGTGTATAACAAAGAAGTAATCTGCGGGAATTTAATTTGAAGGTGTTTTAACAGCGCTTCAATTTCTTCGGTGTTGTTATCGTAAAAAGCCAGCAACACCATTACCCCGCCGGTAGAAGTGGTGCGTATGATAAGGCTGCGTAAAAAGCCGCTGCGGTCTTTTATGTTAAAGAAATTCAATTCCCGTTCAAGGGCGTATTTTCTTATTTCATTGCGGATGCTGTTCGACGGTTCGGGCTGTAAGTGGCATTCCTGAATGTCCAATATTTTATCGAACATTTTAGGAATATGAAAACCCAGTGCATTGCGGTTGTCAAAATTTTCGCCACTTTGTATTTGTTCTACTGTGAGCCATTTTTTATCGGAAAAAGAAAACTCAAGTTTGTTTCTGTACAGGTATTGTTCTGCTGAACCCAGTATAGGCGATATTTCGGGCAAGGCAATTTTACCAATACGGGTAAGGGCTTCGAACACCTGCTTTTGTTTAAAATGAAGCTGGGCATCGTAGCGCATGTGTTGCCATTTGCAACCGCCACATACCCCAAAGTGTTTGCATCTGGCTTCTACACGGTGCTCGGAAGCCTGAATTATTCTAATGGCTTTGGCCTCGCCAAAATTTCTTTTCTTCCTGTAAATATTAATGTCGCATACATCACCGGGAATAGCGTCGTCCACAAACACAACCATTTCGTTAACTTTTGCTACAGCCTTTCCTTCCGACGAAGTGTCGATAATGCTTACCTGCTCAACAAGTGTATTCGGTTTTTTTACTTTCAATTTTTTATTTTTCTAAATCCCTGCAAAAATAGGTTTTATATTCATAAGTTCTTAGTTCATAGTTCTTAGCTGACTACTAATTACAAATCTTTTACGAATATACTAATCTGGGTGTGGTGTTACTGTACAGCTACATTAGTATATTCGTACCTCGTCAATCATAACTCGTTACTCCAACATTAGTATATTCGTACAAATTCGTATTCGTAGATTCGTCAATCGTAATTTCAACATTAGTATATTTGTACAAAATTCGTAAATCGTAATTCGTCAATAAAGATGGCCCGCTATTTTATACAACTGTCTTATTTTGGAAAACACTACCATGGGTGGCAGGTGCAGGAAAATGAAGCCTGCACGGTACAACAGGTGGTGCAGGACAAGCTAAGTATTTTACTTCAGGAAAAAATTGATATTACCGGTTGCGGACGTACAGATACCGGCGTGCATGCGGAAGATTATTTTGCACATTTCGATTCGGTTAAAGAGGGCCTGGGTGACGATGATAAATACTTGTACCGTTTTAATAAAATTCTTCCTGAAGATATTGCTATTCATAAACTATTTCGGGTAAAAGACAATGCCCATGCACGTTTTGACGCTACAAGCCGGACATACCAATACCGCATTCATAAAAATAAAAATGCTTTCCTCAGCAATTTTTCCCTTCACCGCTATGGTGATTTGAATATTGAAGCAATGAACCATGCCGCTGCTTTATTATTGAACACTAAAGATTTCACCAGCTTCAGTAAAACAAACACACAGGTAAAAACCAATAACTGCAAAGTAAGCGAGGCCTTTTGGTTTACAGCAGGGGAAGATAAATTCATTTTTAAAATTACAGCCGATCGTTTTTTACGCAACATGGTAAGGGCTATTGTGGGCACATTGTTGGAAGTGGGAAGCAACAAGCTAAGCCCTGAAGAATTTAAAACCATTATTGAAAGTAAAAACAGAAGCAATGCAGGCCTTTCGGTAGCGGCCCACGGCTTGTATTTAACACGGGTGGAGTATGGAGATGTTAGATGTTAGTATTGAGACCTTAGATATGAGATGTTCAGGTATAAAATTCTCAACTTGCAATTAGTACGCCTGTCTCAAATCTCAATACTAACATCTCAATACTAATAAAACTTAAGAATTTGTTCAGTATTGAGCCGTACTTTTATATTCAATTTACATTAAATAAATTACAATATGAACCGGATTAAATTCACCTTTGGCCTTGTCTTTTTTTGCAGCGTATTTGTAAATGCACAGGAAGAACCGGTAAAGATTGAAGGCCCCGCCCAGGGCTCCAGCTACCACATTACCTATTTCGATAAACAAAACAGGGACTTTCAACCAGAGATTGAAAAAATACTTCAGGATTTTGACTTGTCTGTATCTACCTACAACCCTGCTTCTATTATCTCAAAAATAAACTCCAACCAGAAAAATGTAGTAGTTGACAAATACTTTATTGCCTGTTTCAACAAAGCCAAAGAAATCTGGAAAAACACCGAAGGGGCCTTTGACCCCACTGTTTACCCTTTGGTAAACGCCTGGGGTTTTGGTCCGGGGAAAAAACAAAAAATAGAACAAACCAAAATAGACAGCATCCTTAAATTTGTAGGCTTCAACTTAATTCAATTAAAAGGCAACAAGGTAATTAAAAAAGATCCGCGTGTGGCCCTCGATTTTAACGCTTTTGCCCAGGGTTACTCAGTGGATGTGATTTCCGAATTTTTAAATTCAAAAGGCATTGCTTCTTATATTGTAGAGATAGGCGGAGAGGTGTATGCCAAAGGTAAAAAACCAAACGGGGACAACTGGCAGGTGGGCATCGAAAAACCCATTGACAACACCGAAGGCCAGAATCCACTAAAAGCAATTGTGAAACTCGAAAACATGGCAACGTCCACTTCTGGAAATTACCGCAAGTTTTTTATTGAAAACGGAATACGGTATGGCCACCACATTGACCCCAAAACCGGTTATCCTACAAAAAATAATTTGTTAAGCGCCACACTGTTTGCTTCAGCCTGTATTTCCTCAGATGCCAATGCAACCGGTGTATTGGTCATGGGGCTTGAAAAAGCAAAGGAGTTTTTGAAAGTGCATACAGAGCTACAGGCCTATTTGATTTATTCGGATGACAAAGGAAATTACCATGTGTATGAAACACCAGGGTTAAAATCAATTGTATCCGACGCTGAAGAATAAGCCTGAATATTAAATATGCCGGACTTTATTTTTGAAGCACGACTTGCCGACTTAAAATAAAATCTTACCTGCTCACAATCACCTTTCGCGTATAAGCCTGGTTGTTTTTGATGAGTTTCACAACATAAATTCCATCCGGGTAATTGTATGTATCAATACACGCAACATTGGCGTTCATGTTTTTTAAATTTTGCCGGTAAAGGTTTTCACCCAATACATTCAATACAGTCAATGTTCCTGAATCGGTATCACTTAAATCAAACTCAACATTTATTTTGTCGCTGGCCGGATTGGGGTATACAATAAAATAAGGTGCGGGCTGCTCAACAGTACTGATAGAAGTACCCGCAGGGTTCACAATAAAATCCTGATAGGTAAAATTCCCAAAATCTCCAGTAAAATATTTAAAGAAAAGAGAGGAAGGTGTATTTAATTTTTTCAGTTTAAATTGCCCGGAGCCCTGTGCCGTATTGGCCCAAAACGACAAACCGTCCCCGCCTGTATCGTAAATTTTTAAGGAATAACAACCGGGCTGTAAATGCACGGTGTCTTTACACATATACTGAGCAGTTAATTGTGTTCCGTTGCGGCTCTTGATAATATTCCCTGCTGCATCACTAAGTGTATAAGAGTTTTCGGCGGGGTAATTATTGGTGTAAAAATGGATGATAAAAACAGAATCGTATACGGGAGGAAGTACCACCGAAGTCCTTGCTGTATCATCGTTCCTGTACTGATCGGCTTGCCCGTTCAGGGTATTGATGCAGGCCACAAACTTCCCGTTGGCAGCTGTTGTCCATACCAGATTGGGCAATTGAACACTTGCCGTATCTCCAAAGTTTAAATTGCCGGTCCAGGTGTAATTTTGCAAAGTGCCTTGTGTAAATCCGTATTTTATATTTACGCTGCTCAAAGCTGTACTCCCATTGTTGCGGATTAAGATTTGCGGGTTGGTGCAAATGGGGTTTAACCTCGAATATTCGGGCAGAGATGATGGCCTTATCAATTCTTCAATGGAAGCGTCGAGTGATTTATTGGGCGCAGCGTATTGAAACAATTGGGCGTTGATGTTTTCATTTCCGTAACTACCACTGCCTGTATACACCTGCATATCTATATCATAAGTATGTGCCGTGTTACCTGCAACAGCATTTGTTATAAAATCAGGAAATATTACACTGCCCGGACACCAGTTGCCGCGGTCGTACACCCAGGTTCCCCCTTGTGGGTACAAGGCATTGTTACCACAAGTCCTCCAGCGGTTACGTGTGTTTACAATAGTACCGTCAAATTTAACCCTGCGGTATTTATCGCAAAATTCCGAGCATCCATTGTCATCGCTTCCATGTCCGGTGTGCAATATTCTTAGTTTAGTAAAATTACAAGCGGCTTTGCTGGTAAAGTTAATGGGTTGCAGGTTCAGTTCTATATCGTTCGCTGCATTTCCATACTGAAAACTACCTTCCCACAATTGCTGAAAAGACAAGAGGTTTGCAACCGGGTCGCCTTCAATAAAATTAAAATCCAGTGTAACGGCCCATCCTTTGCCTACATTGGTTTCGTACCCGGTGTGAATGTATTCTATTTCAACCGAGTCGCGCAGCATATCTTTGTAATCTGTAATATCTATATGCCAGCTGAAATTCCAGGTGCTGCTGAAACTATTTCCATAAGGTGTTATGAACCGTACAATCTCCGTATTTAAAGAGGCGCTGTCTTTACCCCCTTTGCGGCGAACTACCACCTGGTCGATGTAATCCCATTCCCCACAGGCCATTCCGCCGGGGCATTTGTATTTCATGGTTACAAAAACTTTGCGCAGCGGAAGAGAACTGGCCGGGAATACACCCCAGGCTTTGTAGCCGTTACTTCCGGCAGAAGGATTCGTCACAACAGTTACCAGGTTGTGTGTAATAATATGCGTGGTGTCGCCGTTTGCGGCCTGACTTTGAACAGCAAATAAGCTAAAAATTAAAGTGAATAAATAAAGTTTGGTTTTCATGGTGATGCAGTGGTGATTTAGTGGTTAGGTGATTTTTTCAATGTTCCTCTCCTTTGTGATGCAAAAAACAAATAGAGTTAAAACGGTTTAGCCGGCTAAAATAGAATAATTTTTGCAACAAAACCGGATAAAATAATGGAAGGATTATGTTTTACTTAAGTCAAAAGGCATAAGTTAAATCCGATAGCTAAAAGAGGTAAATCTTTTAAAACCATCAATTAGTAAGGTAAAGTTGTAGTTGTTCGTTGGCTTTTACGCTGAATTTTTTTTCGATGGTATAAATAGATTGTTTTAAGGAAGAGGAACGGAAAGTAATCCGGTAATTGCCCGGTTGCAAATAAAATATTTGCTGCAGCTGTGAAGCCTGTAAATTACACAACCATTTCACATCCCCGTTCAGATCCTGCAATATGCATCCATCCCCGTTTTCAGGCAAAGTAAGTTTCACCATTCCAGCATCATCAATGGGAATACTTTTAGTGATGCTTTGGTTTATTTTTACATTGTACAAATAGGTCCTGGGCAGGGTAAGTACTTCTAAATCGTATTCCCCGACAATGTATTTTTCGCTGCTGTTCATGTTCTGAATGTGCAGGGTATTCATTGTGCCTGCTTTGCGGACAATACATTTAATCTTTTCATTAAAATTATAAAAACCCTGGGGGCGTTTAATTTCAAGGTAACCCTGCGGGGCATCAACAGGGATAATATTGTGCGTACCTATGTTTAATTTTATGTTTTCAGCAAATACAGGAGGTATGGTGTGGGCAACGACCTTGTAAGTCCTGAATTCATCAACAGGAATGGTATCCGGGTTTCCTTTTTTGTTGAGGGCATGCAGGTAATTGTATACCGCTTCCCCTGTTTTCTGATCGTAAAAAGTCACATTCACATTGCTTTCGGTGGGCTTGGAAGAAATATCTAATAAATTTACCTGGGCCGTAGTTTTATTAAGTTGCTGGGTGGTAACAATATTCACTACATGGTTAAAGGAAGAAGCGTCTTCATAGTTAAAATAATTCCCAACACACTCAAAGGTCTTGGCCTGCTCCACTGTTAAGCCAATACCAATTACACAGGGTTTAAATATTATTCCTTTCTCCATTAATTTTTCACGGGCCTTGCAGGGGTCTCCTCCACACTCTTCAATACCATCGGTAATTAAAATAATGGTGTTGATGCTTTTGTTATCCGGAAAATCATTGGCCGATTCAGTGAGGGAATGCTCTATTGGAGTAATACCTGTTGGTTTTGCAGCATTCACCTTTGCTTTTATTTGCGTTAAGTTATTTTTTCCAAAAGGCACAACGAGTTTAGAGTCCTTACAATCACCCGGTGGGTATTTTACGGTGGAACCATACATCCGCAAAGCAAATTCGTAATTCTTGAATTTGCTTAAGCTATCAATAAAATGGGTGAACAATTGTTTGGCGTGTTCTATTCTCGGTTTACCATCATACATTACCTTCATGCTGTTGGAAGCGTCGAATACAAAAAGAACCCGTGTTAGCGGTTTTTGGGCAAAACCATTGATAAGCAGTAACAACAGCACAATAACAAAAAGGTAAGCTCTGAAAATCTCCCGGTTCATAATTTAAAAATACCTTATTCAGGGATTTAAAAATTAAGGCCTTGCTTTAGTTTTAAACATAAAAGGGTGAGAAAGTGAGAGGCTAAGTGAGAGTGAGAAAGTAAGAAGTGAGGCAACAAAATTTATAAAAAAATACTACATTTAGGCAGGTTCAATTAAAACAACAAAATGGGTATAGTTAAAGAGTTTAAGGAGTTTGCAATGAGGGGGAACGTTGTAGACCTCGCAATAGGAGTAATTATAGGAGGGGCATTTGGAGGGATAGTCAGCTCAATGGTAGATGACATTATTACTCCTGCTTTATTGAAACCTGCTTTAGATGCAATTGGCGCAAAAGATCTTGACAAACTCATCATTCCGGGAACGGCTATTAAATATGGCAACTTCCTGTCGAAAGTAATTAGCTTTATGACCATTGCTTTTGTGCTGTTTTTAATTATAAAAGGTATGAATGCCGCTAAAAAAAAGGAAGCGGCTCTACCAACTGCGCCCTTACCTCCAAGTAACGAAGAAGTGCTGTTAACCGAAATACGTGACCTGTTAAAAAAATAATTTATGCAAGTTCACTCTTTCATCCATATGCGGCAGATAAGATTTTACTTTATCACTCATTTTTAACTTATGTGATCTTATGTGGTTAAAACATATAAGGCACATAAGGCATATAAGTTTTACTTTATCACTCATTTTTAACTTATGTGCCTTATGTGGTTAAAAACATCTCCAACGTCTATCATCTCAATACTCACATCTAATGTCTAAAAAGGAACGAACGTTAATCCCAGCATCGCATTGAAACGTTGTGTAGGATACCTGTCCCAACGGTAATACCTGAAGTTGCCAATGTTGTTAAAGTTCACAAAAAACGAAAGCATTTTACTGTAGCGGTACTCGGCCCCCAGGTTGATGTCGGCAATCCCTTTTAATTCCACCTTTTCATATTTATAGGTGTTGGGCGCTGTAGTTATTCTTTGTTTGGTCAATTGATTGCCAATGTAAAACACATCGGCTTTAATTATTATTTTACTTTTCAGGTTGTAAATGCCCGAGAGGGTAATATCAAAATTAGGTTTATACAAGGCGTATGCCATACTATCCGTTTTATAACTGTAATAATTTCCTTTGGCACTGATGTTTAGTTTTTCTTTGAGCTGGTACTTTAATTGCCCGTTTACATTTAATAATGTCGCATTGTCATAAACCACTTTGTATTTGTTGCTTAAAAAATCATCATAGTTTACAGTAAAAAAAGGCATGTTGTTGTATTTGCCATAACTCACTTTTGCATCATAAGATGTTTTACTGCTCAGGGCCCCGCGCAAACCACCAAAGGCACTGAATTTATTGTCTGTGTTGTTATAGTCCAATTCCGAAAGCACAAAAGGGTTGCTTGTGGTCAGGCTCCGGAAACTATTTTTATCCAGCCCTCCGCTTAAGCCTGCATAAGGAATAACAATATTGTTGTACACATTGTAATAGACATTAAGACGTGGATAGAAATAAAATTTAGGATCAGTGCCGGTAAACTTATCCAGCGCTGCGGCAACACCTATATCCGCTTTCCATTTTTCTCCTTTGGCTTCAAAGTATGGATTCACTTTAAAAATAAAGTTGTTCAATGTATCGTGGTTACTTTTTACATTGTAATAATCGCTGCTGATAAACACATTCAATTGTTCTCCGCTAACACGTGTATTAATTAAACCATCGGCGTATACATTGTTTTCGTAAGTGTTATGAATATCACCGAGGTTGTAATAATTCAAATGCAGGTTGTGGTTTACTTTATTGGAGTCGGTATAATGGCTGACTAAATTCAACTTTGCTTCTACCGTATTAAAATGTTGTTTTGTTAAATCATTCGCCAGATCAACCTGGTTGATCAGTGAATCTGGATACCCATATTGATTCAATGCATTACGGGTATAATTCAGGTCGCCGCTCAGGGTGTGTTTTTTATAGAATTTTTTTCCGTACACAGCAGCTTCATTGTCGCTAAACCCGCTGAATCCCAAGCCCTGCAAGGTAGCCCGGGACGAGAGGTGTTTGTACCTGAAACCATACACTTCTTCTTTGGACCTTAAGCTGTTTAGAAATAATTCCCCGTAAGGCATGGTGTAATTGCCAAATCCGAATTTCAACATCCCATAATAAAGTTTAGACAAAGGTTCGTTTACCATTTTCGCCGGCTGAATGCTGCTTACCTCGTATTTGGTCGTAATAGGAAATGAAGCAATGTTGTATGAAATATTTCCTATTTTTTTTATGCTGTCGTTTATTTCAGGCAAATCACTTTGTTTTACGGCATCTTTAATGCTGGGTGCAAATTCAGATGTATTCGTAAAGGTCCAGTCAGGCGAAGTCTGCGCTTTGGAATAAAACACGCAAAAACTAAACAGGAGGAAGATATATATTCTTAACAGTTTCATAAGCATTCGTTTTAAAACTAATTTCTTATTTGGGTTGAACAAGGCCTTTTTTCAATGTGTCGCCTGCGGGCTGTGCAGGTGAATCGAACAAACGCTGGTTGGATTCGGTATTGTTGAATTCAATTTTCATTTCCGGTTCCTGACCAGGTGCCAGTTTGCTGTTTTGTTTGTCTTTTATTTCCTGTAATTTTTTCTTCGCTTCATCAATGTATTCCTGTTTTCCCGAGTTGTCAATAACAGCCTGCAGGGTGGCTTCCGCAGTTTGATCTTCTCCTTTGCTAATGTATACATCAGCCGCCAACAGCAAACCTTTGGTGTTCCAATCGTTATTGGTGTACTGGTAATTAATCAGCAATCCCAGTGTTTTCTCTACATCTTTGTAGTCTTTTTTACCATATTGAATGGTAGCGATGTAATAATAAGCCTCCGCTCCTGCTTCACTCTTCGCGTTTTTAGCAATGTATTTAAAATCATTCATCGCCTCGTCCTTTCTGTTGGTTTCAACCAATGATTTGGCTTTTATCGTTTTTGCTTCAATGGTTTGCTGAACAGTAATTTTTTCCGTGGTCAGTACCTTGTTGGCTTCATCAATAGCTGCATCGTGTTTTTTTAAATAAAATGAAGAACGCATGGCCCCGATTTTCGCGTTTAACTTATTCTGCGGGGTTTCGCCCATCTCTTCCAACTGTATATACAGGGGAAGTGCGGCTTCGTAATTTTTATCTTTAAATAAAATATAAGAAGCTTTTACGAGGGCTATTTCTGTGTGCAGGTTCCTGTTTTTAGCCAAAACGAGCTGGTAATGCCCCAGCGCCTGTGCAAACATACTTTTGCTGTATGCACATTCGGCGTAACAAAAATGAGCGTCAACAATGTATTTCCCATCCGGAAGTTTGTTCATGTATTTCTCCAATTCAGGCATTGCCATCTCACAGTTTTTTGCGGTATAATATTCTGTGGCCTTTTGCCAGTAAGTTTCGTCAAATTCACTGGTTTTAATACTTTCTCCAATACTGGTGAGGTATTTTTCCAGGCCTTCAGGGTCTTTTTGCTCCAGAAATATTTTTTTGATCACATCAATAGCATCTGTCGCATCTTTTGTTTTCGGATAAGTCTTCACCACCTTGTCCAAATATTCAAAAGCTTTTTCATATTGTTTACCGTTGTAATAAATCTGGCCTATGCTTTTGATAGCCAGCATTACGTTAGAATTATTCGGGTAATTGCTGATTATTTTTTTATAATAGTCGATAGCATTGTCTGCATCGTTTATTTTATGGTAAGCATCGGCAATTTCATACACCGCATCGGCCAGGTAATTGGATTTGGGGTAATACGTTTCCAGCGTTTTTAAATCGTTTATTTTCTCTTTGTAATTTTTCAGTAAACCATTGCACACCGCTTTTTTAAAAACAGCATAATCAACATCTATTTTATTGAGGGCAATAGCCGTTTCATAAAATTCAACAGCCGAAGCAAATTCTTTTTTCATAAAGTAACAATCACCGGCACGCACCTGTGCATCGGCTATTTTCTTAGCATCATTACTGTTTTTGGACAAAAGAAATTTGCGAAAAGCAATGCCTGCATCGGTATAATTTTTATTCATAAAATAAGAGTAACCAATGTTGTAATTTGCTATATCGTATTCTTTCAGATTTAAAGAGCCGGGCATCAGTAAAAATTCTTTCCAGGTATCTAAGGCATTGTTGTATTCCCTTTTCTGAAAATATACTTCCCCTGTCCAGTATTTAGCCATTGCAGCCATTACAATATCCGTATTCAGTGCGGTAACTTTTGCAAAGTATTTTTTTGCGGAGTCCAGGTCAAGGTTGTTATACAGTTCTATAGCTCTGAAATAAACCATTTTCTGGTAAATGGTTTTCAGGGTAATGTCCTGCGAATTAATTTTTTCAATTGTTTTAATCGCCTGCCCGTAATTTTTGGTAGACGTGAAACAATTCACCAAATAGGTAAAAGCTTCGTCTTTACGAAAAGAAGCCGGGTATTCTTTTATGTATTTTTGAAAGGAATTAATGGCTTCGTTGTAAGGGCTGTAACCTGTTTCGTAGCAGATGCGCGCATAACTGTACAAGGCATCTTCTGCTATTTTAGGATCGAATGAAAGGTAATAGGCAGAATGAAAAGCATTGCGGGCTTTTGCTTTTTGATTTTGCTGAATGTAACAATCGGCTAAGTGATACCAGGCATTCTGCGCCAGTGAATCGTTGCCAGTAGTTGCTTTTTCAAAATAAGTGCTGGCCGTTGTATACACCTTGCTGCGGTAATACGCATAAGCCAGCTGGTAATTATCCTGCGCAGTAGTCGGCGTGTGCATGAGCAAATACGGGATGGCCTTGTCGTAATCTTTTTTATTAAAATACGATTCACCAATAATCCTGTTTATTTCATCTGCTTTTTGAACCTGGTTGCTGTCGTTCAGCAAAGCAGGGGCTACTTTAATGACTTCATCGTATTTCCCCTGTAAAAAATAAATTTGGGCAATGTAATAAGGCACTACCGATCCGAATGTTTCATTGCCCAGTAAACGCTTAAATCCTTCAACCGCTGTAGGGTAGCTCCTTTCCATGTATGCGATATGCGAATAATAATAATTGGCCGGGTGCATGTATTTATTGTCTGTGTCTTTTATTTCAAACAAATCCAGCTTGGCCTTGTCTTGTTTGCCGGTTTCGAGATAACTGTAGCCCCGCTTAAAATGAAGCTCTGCAAGGTTGTCTTTGTCCAATTCATACACTTCTACTTTTTCGAGGTATTGTATTGTTTCTTCGTATTTTTTCTTTCTGAAATTGGATTTACCCAAATAAAACCAGGCCCATTTTATTTTATTGCTTTCCGGGTGATCGGTAATAAAATTTTTCATTCTCCATTCCCCGTCTTTGTTAAATAATTCGATGGCGCTGGCCGAAGCGTAGTATTCAGCATCTATACGCACCAGGGACTTCGCATTTTTATTGTTATCTATAATATTCTGAAAACTTTTTAAGGCCGCGCCGAATTTCTTTTTATCAAAAAGCTCCAGTCCGGTTTTGTACTCCTTATCAACATCAAGGTATATATTGGTTTTTTGTGCGAACAGGCTTATTGAAAAGCAGGCACACAAAAAAGATACGATATAAATTATTTTTCGCATAAGAATGGAATAATGGTAAAATACGATGGAAGTAAAGTTACAAGAGTAGAGGTGTACCTTTTTCGGGGGATTTTTAAGTTATTAACGCAGGGCTGTTAAAATTATTGCAATAATAAAACCGGGCACGAGTGCTTTTCATCTAATTTAGTCCGTGGTTAAAACAATGTCAGTAGCGTACTAATTTATTACCCTTCCCGGTTTTTTTGTTTCTCCGGGAAGGGTTTCTTTAAATATATGGAGGACAACGTGGTCATACAACTCAAGGATGTTTCTGTGTTTCAGGGGCATAACATGGTAATTAACGACCTTCAGCTCGAAATAAAAAAAGGAGAATTTGTCTACCTGATCGGGAAAACCGGCAGCGGGAAAAGCAGTTTATTAAAAACATTGTACGGCGAATTGCCCTTAACCAAAGGTACAGGCACAGTGGTTGGTTATGATTTAAACGCCTTACAACGCAAAGACATTCCTTTCCTTCGCCGTAAATTGGGCATTGTGTTTCAGGATTTTCAATTGCTCAGCGACAGGAGCGTGAATGAGAACCTTCATTTTGTGATGAAAGCCACGGGCTGGAAAGATGAAAATGAAATTCAACAAAAAATAGCCGATGTGTTAACAAAAGTTGGCTTAGCCAATAAAGGAACAAAAAAACCGTATGAATTGTCGGGAGGAGAGCAACAACGGGTATCTATTGCCAGGGCTTTGGTAAATGACCCGGAATTGATTCTTGCGGATGAACCTACCGGAAACCTTGATCCTGAAACCTCTCAGGAAATTATGAATTTATTGTTGGACATCAGTAAAAGCGGGCGTTCGGTATTGTTTGCTACACACGATATTTTATTGTACAAACGGTTTCCATCACGGACCTTAACCTGTGAACAGGGCAAAATTACAGATTCGGCTTACAAGGTAACGGTTTAATAGCTTTTCAGAAACTCAGCCAGTTTGTTAATGGCGATGGCCCGGTGGCTTATTTTATTTTTTTCCTCAATCGTCATTTCAGCAAAGGTGCATAAAGATCCCTCCGGTTTAAATACAGAGTCGTAACCAAAACCCCTTATCCCTTGTCTTTCTTCGGTAATCTCTCCGCGTATAATTCCTTCGAAAAGATATTCCTTCCAATTTATAATTAAAGCGATCACTGTTTTAAAACGGGCCTTGCGGTTGTTTTGACCTTTTAGTTCGTTTAATAATTTAGCGATGTTGTCGTTGTCGTTTTTTTGCTCACCCGCATACCTTGCTGAATATACACCGGGAGCGCCTTTCAGGGCTTCCACCTCAAGCCCGGTATCGTCGGCAAAACAATTGTAACTGTATTTTTCAAAAACAAAGCGGGCTTTTTGCAGGGCATTTCCTTCAATGGTAGCTGATGTTTCAGGAATGTCCTGGGAAATATTGAGATCACCGAGTGTTAAAATGTCTATCTTATTGTTGATAAGTCTTTCAACTTCAACAGCCTTGCTTTTATTATGGGTAGCGAAAACGAAAGACATAGTGAATTTAGTTAGAAAGTTGAAAAGTTAGAAAGTTGGGTAATTTGTAAATAAACGGTTAAACTGTCCTTGTCTAACTTTCAAACTTTTCAACTTTCAAACTTCTAAACTAATTCTTAAGCAGTTTATACATAAATGTTTTAGTACCTACGCTAATCCTGCTGTAATAAATGGCTTTCTGCAATTGCTCCAAAGGTACGGTAACCAAATTTAATCCCTTTGTTCCTGCAACAGGGCCATTGGTCATCATTCGTTGCCCCAGTACATCGGTTATTTCAATTAAAATTTCGCCGTCTTTATCCAGTACAACCGGGAAAACAACACTGCCCGTTGCCGGATTGGGATAAGGTGCCAGTGCATGAACAGAAGACGTTTCAACAGCTGCGCAGGCATTGTTGTTCGTTGGGCGATCGTCCGGATACCCATTCACATTCATAATTGTAGCGCATATAATCCTGTTATTGTTTTCGATAAAAGGCTGCGCCGAAAAATGATAGGGCAATACCGCTCCTGGATTTAAGATCCCTGTCCAGGTTTCTTTCAGGTCACTCCCATTGGTAACCGATAAATTAATATCGAATACAGTAACAGGTATAGAACCCATATTAGCAAGGATCGCATTCACATCACAAAAATTATCGCTTAACAATGCAGGTGCAAGGTCTAATATTCCCATATCAGTAAGACGCGAATACACCTGGGTATTTTTTTGAACAGCGTTTTTACAGCCATTGCTATCAGCATACAGCAGGTGAATTGTATAGAGTCCTGTATCAGTAAAAGAAACAACAGGAGAAACAAGTGCAGAAGTGAAGCCGGTTGAAACATTCCAAAAATGTGAACCCGTTGTATGATTTGATGCAAGGTGAACCGTAGTTGAAGGGTAAATAAAATTCGGGGGATTCGTGGTAAAAGTAACCGTGGGCAAAGCATGTACCCTGATTGGTTTAACAATTGTATCGCTGCAATTATAACTGTTTGTTACGATCAATGAAAGGTTGTGATTTCCGGCAACAGATGAAGTTAACTGTGGCGACTGATTATTGGAAAGAAAGGCAGCATCAAAATCCCAGGTCCAGGAGCTTAGTGTTCCGTTTTGTGCACTGCTGTTGTCCATTATTGAAACGGTGTCGTTTTTACAAAAGTCTGCCTTGGTAAATTTAGCCAATGGTGATAAATACACTGTTATCGTTTTTGTTGTATCCGACTTACAGCCATTGGTGGCCGATACAGTTAAAGTAACCGGATACGTTCCGGCATTTGTATATAAATAGTCCGGTGAAAGTCCGGTGAAAGTTGCTCCATTGATCGTCCATGTACGTATTTGCTGAGTCGTAGGTGATGGAGTAATCGAACTGTCCTGCAATTGAACCAGTGCATTGGTACAATGCCCGCTATAAGTAAAGTTGGCCACCACTCCTTCATTCACACTTACCATTTTCGAAACAGAATCGATACATCCTTTACTATTGGTGGCAATAAGCGTGACCGTATAAGGTATATGCTGACTGAATATATGTGAAGGGTTTTGTTGGTTCGAACCGTTTAAAGATCCGGAGGCAGGGTCACCGTAGTTCCAGGAATAATTAGTAATGGAGTAACCGAGGGTATTAATCGTATTGGTAAAACTTGTAGTATCGTTTTGACAGGGGGTATTGGTAGCAAAATTAACCAACGGTTTAGGATAAACCTTAATACTAACTTGTTTACTTTGTTTACATCCACCACTTGTACCCACGGTAAAATTAATCACATACGTTCCTGTATCTGCAAACTGATGTACCGGGTTTTGAAGAATGGAGGTATCATTCGTTCCGCTGGTTGCATCCCCAAAAGTCCATAACCAGTTGTTAATAGTAGTACCCCCACTCACTGAAGAAGCATCGGTAAACTGAACCGGGTTGTTTTTACATCCAATTGTGCTCGTAAAAGCTGCAGTGGGCGCCTGTCCGGATATTGTAACAGTGATGGTGTCTTTGGCTACACAACCGTTGCTGTTGTGAACGATTACCGAATACTGTCCGGTAGTATTGATGATAAGGGAATCGTTGGTGGAGTTGTCGTTCCAAACATAACTAAAACCAGTTGTTACAGATATGTTTTTAAGAAAAATATAATT
>JAHEYF010000189.1 GCA_023251755.1 Bacteroidota bacterium | reverse complement strand
GCTTTATATCTCAGTTTAAAGCCATTGGCAAAGACAAGAGGGAATTGCCTTTTACACTAAAAGATGTAAACACCTATATTATTCCTGATCCTTCGCAGATAGATTATATCACTTACAATGTGGAAGATACCTGGGATACGGAAATAAAAGGGGATTTTGTTTTTGAACCGGGAGGAACCAATATTGAAGAAAATAAGAATTTCGTTTTAAACAACCACGGCTTTTTTGGTTATTTTAAAGGGATGGAAGCCTACAATTTCAGGATTGAAGTGAAGAAACCAATCGGCTTTTACGCATCAACGGGTTTAACGGATTTGCAATCAGGTACCGAGAAAGATGTTATCAATGTGTTTGATTACCACGACCTGGTGGACTCGCCAATTATGTATTGCAAACCCGATACAACTTTTATAGAAGTGGGCGGGGCAAAGGTATTGATCTCCCTGTATTCTCCGGGTAAAAAAGTAAATTCAAAGTTTATTGCGCAAAATATTGATGCCGTTTTAAACGCACAAAAAGATTACCTCGGAGGAACCCTTCCGGTAAAAAAATACGCTTTTATAGTTTACCTCATCGATCATGCAACAGGGTCTGGTGCAACCGGGGCCTTAGAACACTCTTATTCTTCCATGTATGTATTGCCCGAAATGGATTCAACGTATTTGGGCCAAACCATGAGGGATGTTGCAGCGCACGAGTTCTTTCACATCGTTACCCCGCTTAACATTCATTCGGAAGAAATAGGAAATTTTGACTTCAACAACCCAAAGATGAGCAAGCACCTTTGGTTGTACGAAGGCTTAACAGAATATGCTGCACACCATGTTCAGGTAAAATACGGCCTGATTGAAATAGACAAATTTTTTGAAGTGATTCAGGATAAGATGAAGGAAAGCAGGCACAGGTACAACGATACCCTTCCTTTTACAGTAATGAGTAAAAATGTATTGGATAAATACCACGAAGAGTACCAGAATGTATATGCCAAAGGGGCTTTAATTGGTATGTGCCTCGATATGCAGTTAAGGTATTACAGCAGTGGCAAATACGGCACACAGGATTTAATGCACGACCTGGCCAAAAAATACGGAAAGAATAAATCATTTAAAGACGATGAGCTGTTTGATGATATTGAACGCCTCACTTATCCTGAAATCAGGACCTTTTTAAATGAATGCGTTGCGGGTACTAAAAAACTTCCTTTCGAAAAAGTATTTGACATGGTTGGATTAAAATACACAGCCCTTCAAACACGTGATGAAATTTCACTGGGTGGTTTTGGGCTTGGTTTCAATCCTGAAACAAACAGGGCTGTTGTTTTTGACACCCAGGACATGAACGATTTCGGAAAAAAAATGGGCTATAAAGAAGGGGATGAAATTCTAAGCTTTGACGGAAAGGTACTCACAATGGACAATGCCCGCAGCATTATTGTGGATTATTTAACAACTACCAAAACAGGTTATAAATTAAAAGTAGTGGTGGCCCGGAAAAATAAAAAGGGGAAAGAAAAAAACAAAAGCCTTAAAGCAAAGGTTAAACCCGTAAAAGTTAGTATTACCAACGATATAAGTGTAAACAAAGGCGCAACGCCCCGCCAGATAATGGCCCGGAATGCCTGGCTGGGATTGAGCGGAAATTAAGCTTTTCAACATGTCTAAAACAAAGTTGTACTGGATATGCCAGCTGGTTGGCTGGTTTCTTTATGTGCTGCTGAACATGTTTTTTTACGGGCTTCAACATTCCTTAACCAACAAAGACCTGATCACCTATTTTTCCTGGTATCCTTCGGGTGTATTGATTACGCACCTGTTCAGGTATGTAGTTGTAAAA
This sequence comes from Bacteroidota bacterium, assembly GCA_023251755.1. Classification (GTDB taxonomy): domain Bacteria; phylum Bacteroidota; class Bacteroidia; order B-17B0; family Aurantibacillaceae; genus JAHEYF01. Next base: position 3,201 of record JAHEYF010000189.1, on the reverse strand, counting down.
CTAAACTGGCTTAAATTCAAAACCTATATTCAAATCCCCCTGGTGGTGGTGGCCAGTGTTATCAGCGGGACTATTTTTCATTTTATACAATACATTATTGATGGTTTGCTGAATGTGCGCTTTGCCCAGGTAGACCTGATTGATTCTGTAAAAACCACCATCGACCTTTCCTTCGTATTCTTTTTCTGGTCGCTGATTTATTTTTCTTTTCATTTTTTGAGCAATTACACCCGCGCCGAAATCCAAAGTTTAAAGTGGCAGGCCACCATCAAAGAGATTGAACTCAATAAATTAAAATCGCAGCTCAACCCGCATTTTATGTTCAACGCCATGAACAGCATTCGTGCATTGATTGACGAAGACCCCATAAAAGCAAAGGAAGCCATCACTCAGTTGTCTAATATTTTACGCAACACCCTGATGATGGAAAAAAACAAAGTCATCAGCTTTGAGGAAGAAATAAGGATTGTTACAGATTATTTAAACCTTGAAAAAATACGCTTCGAAGAACGTTTGCATTACAGCCTTAACATTGTTCCCGGGGCTGCTACTTTCTCCATACCTCCTTTGTTGTTGCAAACATTGGTTGAAAATGGTATTAAACACGGTATTTCAAAATTGACCCAAGGAGGTGAAATTACGATAGACACTTCGATGGTAAAAAATAATTTATTGATCAGCATAAAAAACAGCGGTACCTATAATGAAAACAAAGAAAGTGAAACCGGTTTTGGTTTAAAAAATACCCGCGACCGCCTGACTTATGTATATGGCGATAAAGCCAGCATTGAAATATTTAATGGTAAAGAGGAGTCGGTTGTTACGAATATAGTGATTCCTCAGTATAATAGTGAGAAGTACAATTGACGAATTACGATTGACGAATTACGAAGTACGAACAGCCACTAAGAACTAAGAACGAATAAACAAGTAAACGAATAAGGTATGAAAGCAATCATTATTGACGACGAAAGATTAGCCCGTCAGGAATTAAAAAACCTGTTAAGCGCGCATAAAGAATTAGAAGTAATAGCAGAATGTGCCAATGCCGAAGAAGCAAAGGAAAAAATAGCCCTGTTAAAACCAGACGTTATATTCTTAGATATTCAAATGCCGGGCAAAACCGGACTTGAATTAATTGAAGAAATATCGGCCCTGCCCGAGGTTATTTTTGTTACGGCTTACGATGAATACGCTTTACGCGCTTTTGAAGTAAATGCACTCGATTACTTATTAAAACCAGTTCAGCCTGTTCGCCTGGCCGAGACCATTAAAAAACTCATCGACAAAGAAGAAAAAGAAATAAAACGCGAGAACACAACGCCTTTTGAAGACGATGACCGTGTATTTGTAAAAGATGGTGAAAAATGCTGGTTCGTTCGTTTATCAAACATTCGTTTATTTGAGAGCGAAGGAAATTATGTGAGGGTTTATTTTGATACCAATAGACCACTTATACTCAGAAGCCTGAACAACCTGGACCAGCGCTTAAACCCCAAAACATTTTTCAGGGCCAGCAGAAAACACATCATCAACCTGAAATGGGTGGAGACCATCGAAACCTGGTTCAACGGAGGCTTAATGGTAAAACTAAAGGGTGGCGAACAGGTGGAGATATCGCGCAGACAAGCTGTTAAGCTGAAGGATATGATGAGTTTGTGATCGTTCATTTGTTCTTTGGTTTATTCGTTCACTTGCTACAAACGAATGAACAAATAAACGAATGAACCAGGAACTAAAAAAGATCGGTTGCAAATACAAAATATTCCTTTATTTTTGCACTGCTTGCGGATAAGCTACTAATATCTGCGTAAATAATTAAAAATCAGCAATTACTGAATAAACTTGACATGGCACAGTTTGAATTGATTATGCCCAAAATGGGTGAAAGTGTGGCGGAGGCTACCATTATTAAGTGGGTAAAAAACGAAGGCGACAAAATTAACATTGACGAAACTGTTTTAGAAATTGCTACCGACAAGGTTGATTCTGAAATCCCTTCGCCTTTTGAAGGAACATTAACTAAAAGAATGTTCAACGAAGGCGATGTGGTGCAGGTAGGTTCCGTCATCGCTTTAATTTCTTCCGACGCAAGTGTAAGTACGCCTGCAACCGAGGTAAAAGCCCCTGCTGTTGCCGCAACTCAAACAAATACAAGTCCTGCCGCCAGCGTAAAAGCACCTGTTGCAACTGTTAACACTGATTATTCCGACTCCGATAAATTTTATTCTCCTTTGGTTAAAAACATTGCCAAACAGGAAGGAATTTCATTGGCAGAATTAGAAACAATTAAAGGTACCGGCAAAGACGGAAGAGTTACCAAGTCGGATATACTGGCTTATGTACCAACTAAAGGAACTGCAACAGTGCACCAAACTGCGGCTCCTGCCGAAACCCAGCAACAAACAGCCACTCCTGCTAAAACACAACAAAGCGCTGCTTCCCAAAACGGAGCGTCGACCATTACAATAAACAAACCGGCTGTTTCATTAATGCCTGGCGATGAAATTATTGAAATGGACCGTATGCGCAAACTCATCGCCGATCACATGGTCATGAGCAAGCACGTGTCGCCACACGTTACTTCCTTTGTTGAAGCCGATGTAACCAACATGGTGTTGTGGAGAGATAAAATAAAAAGCCCCTTCGAAAAACGCGAAGGCGAAAAAATAACATTTACCCCTTTGTTTATTGAGGCTGTAACCAAAGCCATTAAAGATTATCCGATGATTAATGTTTCCTTAGACGGAACAAACATCATCAAACGTAAATCAATTAACATTGGCATGGCTGCGGCTTTACCAAGCGGAAACCTGATTGTGCCGGTAATAAAAAATGCAGACGAAAAAAACTTAGTTGGTTTAACGAAGAATGTAAACGATCTGGCCAACCGTGCACGGGCCAATAAACTTAGCCCCGATGATATACAGGGCGGTACATTTACACTTACCAATGTGGGTGGTTTTGGAAACGTAATGGGAACACCCATTATTAACCAGCCGCAGGTTGCTATACTGGCAACAGGTACTATAAAAAAGAAACCGGCTGTTATTGAAACCCCGCAGGGCGATATGATTGGTATACGTCACATGATGTTCCTTTCTTTATCTTATGACCATCGGATTGTTGACGGTTCTTTGGGTGGAAGTTTTTTACGCAGGGTCGCTGATTATCTTGAGAATTTTGATGTTAATAGGCAAT
>JAHEYF010000085.1 GCA_023251755.1 Bacteroidota bacterium | reverse complement strand
GTGTTGAGCCATAAGGATATAACCGAAAAAAACTTGTTGTCCTACAAGGCTAATTTTTATTTCAATGCCGTTGTTTCAAAAGCGTCCGCCGATACTTTTCTGGACCATGAAAAAAGTTATGCCTGCAACAAAGAAATCATCCGCTATATGGAATCCGATCAGGATAAACTGGATGAAGACATTTCCAATTATTTTTTATCGCATTACCATTTGATGAAAGATCAGTTGTATTTGAAAAAATACGATGAGATGAAACAAACCATCAAAAAGGTGCGCGATGTTTTTTACATCAATGGTCCTGAGTTTATTCAGTTGTGTGCATACAGCGCCACAGCAGCTATTGAACTGGCTTATTGTGCGCAGACCCTGCAATTGCAGGAAGGGCTTGGAATAATAAAAACCATAGAAAAGGAATTGATACCGGTGTCAGATAAATTAAACAGGCTTCACCGGGTGGAGGTGTTTTTTGGAATTGCGGTGGTTTATTTATTAGCCGACGATTATACAAAAGCGCGCAGCTGGATAAATAAAATAGTTATAGACACTGCCCCGGTCCGGGCTGATTTAAAAGCATTTTCACGTATACTCAATTTAATTGCCACTTACGAAGCAGGTGATTATGGTTACTTAGAACACCTGGTGGCTGTTTATAAAAGAAACCCTGTAAATGGAGCTGATTTTTCGGAATGTGAAAAGGCCGTGTTAAATTTTATGAATAAATCAATCAGTGTTTCGTCGGATAAAAAGATGGAAGCTGAGCTGCTAAAATTAAAAATGGCTCTTGAAAAATCGAAAGAAAACAATTACGAAAAAAGGGTTTATTATTTTTACGACCTGGTTTCATGGGTGAACCGAAAGATAGAGAAGACATAGAGGGCTTGCGAAGTACGATTGACGAGGTACGATTGACGAGGTAGGATGAACTAAGAACTTTGAACTAAGAACTATGAACTAATGTTTTTTTAGCGCTGAATAAAAGCAGAACAATCAGCAAGGCAACAGTTGAAAGAACAGATGTAAAAATAATCAGTCCTTTTTTTGGCCAGAATTTATCATCGGGGAGCATGGGTTTTTGAACTACAACCGAATAGGTAAAATATTTATTCAGGTCTTTTAATTTACTTTCGTAATCAACTCTTAAGGTGTTGTAATGATCGATCTCCGTTTCAATCATCCTTACAATTAAATACTGGTCGGGCCCTTTCTGGCCCAGGTTGTCTAACAATACTTTTAATTCTTTGCTTTCTTTTCCATTCCCCAATTGTTTCAGGTAATTTTTATTGACTTCTTTTAACTGTATTTTATAATCTGTTAAATTGTATTGAGCGGCCATGCGGTACAATCCGTTTTTTAAACTATCAATTCTTTTTACCTGGCGTTTCATGGCCGAATTTAACATCGCTGTAAACTCAAGTAGTTTTTGGCTGTGGGCCTTTCTTATTAAACTATCTGTAAAGGCAATGTAGGCGTAATTTAATTGTTGGGCCATTGCAGGGTCTTTGTCTATTACACTTATTTCAATGGACTGGTATTCTGTGTTTTTTACAATAAATTTTTCATCAAATGTTAAGTTGAAGAGGTGTTCTTTTAAGTTGCTTTCCCCGTCAATATCATAATGTTTAAGAAGATTGAACGAGTTGTTGTTCATGAACAATTTTTTTACTTCCCCCGATTCCATCCATTGCAACAATTGCTCTGTTGGCGATTCGCCCGAAAACAACTGAAGGTTGGCCGGGTAAACCCTGCTCACACTCTTGTATTTGGGACTTACAAAAAAAGTTGTTATAAATGACAAAACAGCTGCAACGACAGCCGTTTTTACAATTAAACCTCTTCTTTCCCACAGGTATTTTAAGGTTGCTGTTGTGTTTTCTTTCGCTGCTTCCATGCTTTCGGTATTGTCTGCTGTCCTCTCAAAAATATTTTTTTCATTGCCGGCCTTTTACTGTAAGGCGAAGGTCTTGTTCTTTTTAAAAACAAAGCCTTCTTACTACTTCGTCCCTGGTTTTAGCAGTGTGCGTTTTCTTTTAGCTTGTTTATATTCAATTGTTGTTTCACCAGGCAAGCTAAATCAGGTGATTGTTATTCGCTATCTGTCACTATTACCTTCCTGATGATAGTTCCCTGGTTGGTTTCCATGTATATAAAATACAGGCCTGGTTTTTCATTTATTCTGAATGAAACAGGCGCTGTTTTATTTGCCGGCCTTAAGTTGCTTACTTCCTGGCCAGTAGAAGTATAAACCCTTACAGCCCTTAAAACAATGTTGTTGTCCATTGAAATAGTAACACTGCCCGAGGTGGGTGAAGGGTAAACAGTAACAGATGAATTAAAGTCATTGCCTTCCTCTATTCCGGTGGGTGAGAAATTTATCAGTTTTACTTCAAAGGCTGTGTTTACACTAATGCTCCCTGTTTTAACGTGTGTCATGCCATGCCTGTCAGTAGCGTTGTAATACCATCCTTTTACGGCGGCATCATAAGTTGACTGTGAATAATATTGTGTGAGGGTATCCAATGTGTTTAAAATAGCATAGCCTGGTTTGTTGGGGAAATGAAAATCTAACTTGTTGCTGCGGCTGGCCGGCATACCTGAGTAAACACCATTGGTGGCACTGATGTTGGCAATAATGGGCTGGGCAAAACCTGTTAAGGGCCCCGATAAACTAATACTTGTTTCAGCAAAGACACCGGTGCGGTAATTTTTAGTGAACCCGTCATCTTCGTACAATGCAAAAGCGGAATTGCCATAAGGATAAAGGTCAAGTGTCAGCGTGTCCTTTGGTTTTTGATTGTCGTACAGCATAGAAGGGTACATGGGGATAATAGCCCCGGCTTTTACAAAAAGGGGCAATTTACTTAAAGGCGCCTGGTAATTGTTCAAAGTCATAGGGCCGTTGTAAGGTGTGCCATCCCAATAGTCTATCCATTTTGTAGCTGGTAAGTAAATGTTATTTCTTACGAGAGCCGACGTATATACGGGAGCTACTAAAAACCATTCCCCACTCATAAACTGGTATTGGGTGGTGGTGCTGTAAGTAGTGGTATCGTTCGGAAATTCGAGTACCATTGCCCTTACCGTAGGAACACCTGTTAAATTGGCCTGGCGGCAATAAGAATAAAAGTAAGGTGTTAAGCGCATTTTTAATTTTAAGGCGTTGCGGTTGTAGGTTGTATAAACACCGCCGTAAATGTATGGTTGTTTGTTGTTTTGGGCCCATCCCGAAATAACCATGAGTGCCGGCGTAAAACATTTCCATTGCAGGTCACGGACATACATATTGTTGGCCCCACCAAAAATTCCGTCTACATCGCCGGTGGCGCAGTTAAAAGCAGAAAGGCCCGAACCAATCACAGTTGGAATATGCATCTGCACATTGCTCCAGGTACCCGATTGATCGCCCGACCATATTGTTGCAAAACGATGGGTCCCCGCCCAGCCGGCTACAGTCCATATAAAACCTCTTTTGTTGATGTTGTTTTCAATACCGTTAAATGCCTTAAGGCCATTTTGCAGGGCCATTTTATAGCCGTTCCCCACCAGGGCCACATCTAATTTATACACCCCAACACCTGCGGTTCCTACTTCGTAAGCCGAAGAAGCCACGGGATTTTCTGTCCATAAACCTGTTTTAAATCCATAATGCGCCAACGAGTCTTTAACAGCCGCTAAGTTTTGATAACCGCAGCCGTAGCCGTCGTCGGGTAAAACCCAGCCTCCCGGCATATCGTTTTGCCGGTAGACTTTGGCTACTTTGTTGATTACATCCATCGTCACCCCTGTTTTATTGTAACAATCGGCATCTCCGAATTCAAGCCCCCAGCGCGGAATCATAAAGGGCCGTCCGGTAATATAGGTGTAGCCGTCCAATACTTTTTTTAAGGAACCCCCGCAAAAATAATAACTGTCGAAATAACTGTCTGAGTGCGATAAATTGAGGGTAGACATAAAATCATATTTACCCGGTGCAAATGTATTGCGGAACATACCATAACCTTTGGTGCTCATAAAAAAGGGAGAGGGATTGGAAACAGCCCCGATTCCCCAACTGTTGCTAAAATCAATTTCAATTTTAATGGATCTGTTTTTATGCGAGAAATAACCGTTCTGCATCCCACATCCGTAAAAATATTCGGTCGGATCGCTTTGTATTTGCTGAACGGTACTTGTTCCAAAGTTCAAAGGCGATTGCTCCTGCCAGATAAGAGTAGCATTGTTTTTTTTGTACAAGGCGAACTTAAAGGGGTTTTTATAGGCCCTCAGTACACAAGAGTCTGTCTCCAATTTATAATAGGTTCCCGCATCGGTCGAGGTAACGTTGGTGTAAATGGCATTGGGGTGCAGGGCCAGCAATGAATCGGTGTTTTGTTTAAAGGTCCCTGTGGGGGCCAGTTGAATCCTGAATATATCGTAGCGGTAATAACTTACTTTTACTTTGGTGGTATTGCTGGCAAAAATAAATTCGCCGTTGCCCGGTGTAAAGCCGGTAATGGGGCCGAGTACAGCAGCTACTTTGGCATTGGCTGGGTTCAGCGAATCAGTTGAGTTGTCCGCATCGTGTGATTGCGCCGGTAGCACATTACAATATGCAATGGAAATTAAAAGAGCTGCAAAAAGAGGTTTTAGTTGTTTCATGGTTTATCGGGTCTGGTTAAGTTAAGCTGTTATTAACAAAATGTTTAATCTTGTGGATCTCAAAGCTGCAAACTATTTGATCTGCGAAATACAAATTTTATAAGAAATACGATTGACGAAGTACGATTAACGAATCATCGAACCAGGAACTAAGAACTTTGAACTAAGAACTATAAACTACCTGACTAAAGTAAGGCTTCCCTGTTTTTCAATTTTTTTTCCGTCTTCGCCAATGGCTCTTGCCATGTAAAAATAGGTTCCGTCGGTTGCGTTGTTTCCGTCCCAGTTTGCATTTATATCCTGAATGGTTGCTATCACCTGCCCCCAGCGGTTAAGGATGATAATATTTAATTCTTTTATGGATTTGGAAACGACCTGAAAAACATCGTTGATGTTATCACCATTGGGTGAAAAAATATTTGGAATAACAAGTACGGCTTCGGAATACACTTGTACTGTATACCTGGCGGTGTCGTTGCAGGCGGATGTTCCATTCGACGCAATCAGCAGGGCAGTATATGTTCCGGTGGTATAGGTGTTTGAGGGGGTATTGATATTACCGGCTGTGGCCCCATCGCCAAATACCCAGGATACAGTGCCTGCATTGCTGCTTGTGTTTGTGAAGTTAACAGTAAGCGTTCCGTAGCCTGAACCCGGATCTGCAGTAAAAGCTGCAACAGGAGGGACTCCGGCCTGAACGATCACTGTATCTTTGTTGCTGCATCCGTTAAGCGGATCGTTTACGGTTAAAATATAGATGCCTGCACTCTGAATTGTTACAACACTATTGGAAGATGAAAAAGAGTTCGGGCCTGTCCAATGAAAGGCTGCATTAACAGTTGCTGATGTACCCGATAGGTTAAGCGTGGCGGCACTACAGGGGAGTGTCTGATCGTTTCCTGCATCCACAGCAGGCAGGCTTGTATTGGCACTTATATTTACTGTTGCGCTTGCAGAGCATCCATTTGTATTGTCTGTTACAGTTACTGTATATGTTCCGGGAGCGTTGATACCGGTAGGGTTTTGGGCAGGTGAAGCAAAGCCGTTAGGCCCCGACCAACTATATGCAACGCCGGCTGTTGCAGAGCCGGCGCTTAAATTAATACTTGTAACAGCGCAGGTAAGTGTGCCGGAATTGTTTGCTGTAACAGCTGTTGGTGGATTGGTGTTTTGCTGAACAGTGGTTGTGGTTGTTGCAGTACAATTGTTTAGCGGGTTTGTAACAGTCAACACATAGGTGCCCGGGCTGTTTATACCTGTTGGGTTTTGTAAAGCTGAAACAAAAGTATTGGGGCCTGTCCAGTTGTATATTGCCCCGGGAGTATTGGAATTGCCACTTAATGCGGTGCTTGTAACGCTGCAGGTGAGTGTGCCTGAATTGCCTGCCGTAACTGCTGTTGGAGGGTTAATATTTTGCTGCACAGTGGTTGTAGCCGTGGTTGCACAATTGTTTAGCGGGTCTGTTACAATTAAAGTATAGGTTCCTGGTGTACTTATGTTTGACGGGTTTTGAACAGATGAAGTAAAACTGTTGGGTCCTGTCCAGTTGTAAACAACACCTGTTGTTGTTGAAGCTGCATTCAAATCAATATTTAGTGTAGTACAGGTGAGGGTGCCTGTATTTGATGCAACAAGGCCGGGGGCTGTAATGTTCTGTTGCACACCGACTGTTTCGGTTGAAGTACAGTTGTTTAAAGGTTCCGTAACTATCAACGTATAGGTTCCCGGGCTTGTTACCGCAGGGTTTTGCTGAGAGGATGAAAAACCCGAAGGCCCTGACCAGTTGTAGGTAATACCGGCTGTTGAGGAGGAGGTGCTTAAATTTACCGAGGTTGCCGTGCAGTTGAGAACAGCCGGTGTGGCGATACTGATGTTGGGCAGGGGAATCACTTTTATATCAAGTGTATCTTTGCTTACACAAATTTGCTGAAAGAAAATATCGTCAAGGGCAAAATCGTTGCTTCCGGGGCTTCCTATATTCTGATCTACAATTTTAATCACAGCCGAGGTGTTGGAACCTGAATTCCAGTTCACAAAAAAATTGGTCCATTGCCCGGCCGTTAACGAAGCGTAATACACCGGGCCTATTAAATTTCCGTTGATTGAAAATTGCAACTGGGCTGCATCGCTGCCCGATACAAGGTTCATCACAGAAGCCACCCAGGCCGAAAAGTTGTAATTGGTATTGGGTGTAACGCTGATGGTTTGTTTCCATACTACATCGTTGGCAATAGTTGAACCATTGCACACCATCATGTTTCCGCTACCTGTGGTATGATCGCCAAACGAAGAAAAATTACTGTGTACCATAGCAGGATTAGTTACAACAGCAAAGGTACCTTCGTATGACAATTGCCCATAAGAGCCACCCGTACCAATGGTATAATTGCTGGTAAAGCCGGTGTAACCCGAACTGAATTTTCCGTTGACCACCAGGTCACCACTTAATTTTGTTGCTGTACAGATATAAGTACCCGCACTTGTTGCAGTAATATTTTGTGAAGTGCTGCCCGTATTCCATACGTAAGCGTTGTAAGCTGAAGGGCCGTTAAGGGTGGCACTGATGCTTTGCCCCTGGCAAAATAATTTATCAGGTCCCAGGTTAAAAGTACATTGGGCAGCTGTCTTAAAACCTGCAATTAGATAAAGTATGAACAAAATGTTTTTTTTAATGATTGTTTGCATGTTGCTTAATTTTACAAATGATTAAATAGTGGAATGCGCAAACTATTTATATTGCAAGGCGAATACAAGCCATGTTTGCAGGATTGTACGAAAGCGAAAGGCTTATTTTGGCAGTTGAAGTGCTTGTTTATCCTTTAATTTAGATGGATTTGGAGGGGAATAAGATTAAAATCCGAAAGAAAGAGAGAAGCTTTTTACCACTAAGGCAGTGAGGGCACAAAGAAACAAAAGTTTTTTTTTAAACAAAGAGAGAAAGAGAAAGCTTTTACTATTAAAAACAAAGGGCCTGCTATTTATTAAACAGACAAGCCCTTTGAATTTGATCGGCTAAAAAATTTATTGGACTTCTTCAGCAAAGTTGTGGTTTAAATCAGCGTTGACCAAAGTCCCATCCGGAGATTGTGCCCTCAGTTTGGCCACTTCCAGATGATGCAGTTGCTGTTCCAATTCCTCCCTTGTTTTTTTGTAAGCAGGGTCGTAAGCCAGGTTGGTGTATTCCAATGGATCGTTAACAAGGTCGTACAATTCATACTGGTTGTAATAAGCACCTGCGGCATCAAAATAATAGGTGTATTTCCATTTTTCGGTGCGTATACAACGGATGCGATTGGCCGCTTTAACGGCCGACCACTGGCTGTTGGAACCGGCCTTGGTGTCGTCGTAAGTAAACAGGATGCTGTGCTGTACCGGCGTGCCGTCTTTTATAATTGGTGTAAGGCTGGTACCTGCAAGGCCGGTAGGCGGATTAGACACATTGGCCAGTTCCATAAAGGTGGGCATAATGTCTACCAGCGTAGCCAGGGCCATGGAGTTTTGAGTTTTGGTGCCGGCAAATAAAACAGGGTTTGAAATCACAAGAGGTACCCTAATGGCTTCCTCATAAGCCACAAAGGTTTTCTGACGAAGGCCCCCGTGTGCAAGCCCCATTTCACCATGATCCGATGTAAAAGTAAGAATGGCCTGGTCGGCTAATTTTTTTCCCTGCGCATCTTCCGCGTACAATTCTTTAACCAAATAACCTATTTCCTTGTCAACATGACTTAAGAGGTAGCCATAAAAATTAATGTAATTTAATTTTTGTTCAGATGTAGCTAATGTCCCTAAGGAAGCGCCCATGCCTAATAAAATTTGCTCCTGGGCCATTGGTTTTTTGTTTTTCAGCAGGTGTTCGTTTACCGTGTCGGGCAGTCCTATTTCCCTTCCCGACCAGCTGTCGGAATGATAGCCTGAATTTCCGGCGGTTTTTGGATAGGCCAGTACATCGTGCGGGTTCACAAGCGATAAAATGAGGCAATACGGCTGGTGATGGCCGGTCTCTCTTTTTGCTTTCACTTCTTTTAAGAATTTAATTCCTTCGGCCACATACTTGGCATCATGATTGGCAAAGCCTCCGCCAAAGTTTAAGGGGTTCACATCTTCCCCGGCATCAGGTGCCATCCAGCCCATTGCCCCGTACAGGGAAATATCGGCGGCCGTCAGGTCATCGTAATTGGTGGTGGAACCATTGGCAGCAACGCCTTTGCTCATGTGCCATTTGCCCCGGTATTGCACATCGTAACCTTCGCCCCAAAGTACATTCATAATGTTGGGAATGGAAGTGCTGAGTGTTGGTTCGGCCGGCGATAAGGGCCCGCCTTCGGTAAGGGTTTGCGAAACCCCGTGTTTGGCAGGGTACACCCCGCTGAACAAAGTGGCCCGGCTGGGTGAACACATGCAAGTGTTGCAAAAAGCCCTGTCGAAACTGAAACCGTTCTTTTTAAGAAAGGTCAGTGTGGGAAGGTTTTTTTCTTCCCAGCCCGGTGGGAAGTGTTGTGTTGCCCGTTGTTCGTCGGTAATAATAAGAATAAGGTCGGGTTGCTGACCAAGGTGTGTTAGTTTTTGTTTGAAACTCATAGTTTTTTTTATTTTAAAGATAGGTATTCTAATTAAATAAAGTCTGTTTATTAAAAATAATTTGTCTGCAATTAATTGACATTAATAATTCTGGCTACTGCATGTATTTGTCGGGCATGTATAGCACATCCGTGAATTTGTCTGTCAGTGTTGAAAATCAGGAGTGAGAGAGTGTGTGTGTGAGTTAGAAAGTGAGAAAGAAGATATTGGCAGCGGGTAGATACTCTGCGTGAAATAATAAGCCAAAAGGGTGATTCCGGTGAGGATTCGATCCATATCATTAAATAAATAAGCCCTAAGTAAAAAGGAATAAGCCATAAACGATTAAGGTTACGATTCGTTTCGCAGCGGCACTCTGCGTTTTTAATCTGCGCTTCTCAGCGTGAAATAAAAAAAACCTCTGATTTCCATTAAAAAAAATACCTTTGCCTGTACAGTTTTAAAATATATTTCATGAAGGAAAGTATATCGGTATTTGAAATGCTTAAAATAGGCGTAGGCCCTTCCAGCTCACATACACTGGGACCCTGGCGCGCCGCAGAACGTTTTTTAGTGGAACTGAAACAGGAAGATCTATTGGACAAAGTGATGGCTGTAAAAATTGACCTCTACGGTTCGCTTTCCTTAACGGGCAAAGGCCACGCTACCGACCTGGCTGTAATGCTGGGTTTAAGCGGACAAGACCCCGAGTACATTCCTATAGAAAACATAACCGGTATTGTTACTTCTATTAAAAACAACAGTCAGCTTCTTTTCAATAATCAAGTCCATATTACTTTTGATCCTGAAAAGGACATTGTTTTTAACCGGAATTTTTTACCTTTTCATGCCAATGGTTTAACATTTACGGCTTTTACAGCCGATAAGGAATTTAAGTCGACCTTTTATTCGATTGGGGGTGGCTTTATTATAAAAGAAGAAGCTGATAAGGCCAATGAAAAAATAGCAAAGAAAACCGCTTTCCCATTTCCGCTTGACGATGCAAAACAACTTTTAGAGTATTGCACCTCGCAAAATAAACTCATTTCGGAAATTGTTTTAGAAAACGAAAAATCCCTCCGCAACGAAGTTGAAATTGACAGGGAATTGATCCGCATTTGGACAACGATGCTGGAATGTATGTACACAGGCTGTCGTACCGAAGGTTTCTTGCCGGGGGGATTGAATGTGAGGAGAAGGGCCTTTGATATGCACAGGAATTTAATTGGCGAGGCGCATTTCAATAATCCGCAGGAGTGGCTGGAAAGTATCCGCAAAACAGAAGTTAAATTCAGGCAGATATTAAAGTGGGTGAGTTGTTTTGCCCTGGCGGTAAACGAAGTGAACGCCTCGCTGGGCCGTGTGGTAACAGCCCCCACCAACGGAAGCGCAGGGGTTATCCCTGCCGTATTAATGTATTATATGGTGATTGAAAACCACCAGGCAGACGAGAAAAAAGTAAAACAATTTTTGCTGGTGGCCGGTGTAATTGGCAGCATCTTTAAAAAAGGGTCTACCATTTCGGCAGCTATGGGAGGTTGCCAGGCCGAGATCGGAGTATCGTCGGCAATGGCCGCAGCGGCCCTGTGCGAAGTAATGGGCGGCACACCCGACCAGGTGTTAATGGCCGCCGAAATAGCTATGGAACATCACCTCGGCCTTACCTGCGACCCGATTGGCGGCCTGGTTCAGATACCCTGCATTGAACGAAACACCATGGGGGCGGTAAAAGCCATCAACGCCGCCGAATTGGCGATGGAAACCGATGCTAAAAACGCCAAGGTATCTTTAGACAAGGTAATTGATACCATGTGGAAAACAGCCAGGGACATGAACTCTAAATACAAGGAAACCTCGGAAGGTGGTTTGGCTGTTACAGTAAATATGGCTGATTGTTGAGAGTTGAGAGTCTATAGTTTATGGAAAATTGAGTTTCCATAATAATAACTTTAGTCTGTTTTTTTCTGTTAATTCCCTCTGTGAAACTCTCCTTTCTCCCTGCCCTCTGTGTTAAAAAAACTTAGTGCTTCTTTGTGCCCTTAGTGCCTCATTGGTAAAAAAATCTGTACGCTGTTCGGAATTTAACTTTCCCCGCTAAAATTCCCCTGTAAACAAAGGTACACAAGACAGATACCGGATAATCAAATACCAATTTATCAGAAATTACAAATGGTTTTCGGGTTTAAACTGTCATAAATTACCCCCATCAATAAAAAATAAATATTTAATCTATGTCACTTCCTGTTCCGGGTGTGTTGCCTTTGTTATACCTGTACTTCAAGTATTGCAATGTTAATTTAGTATCAGTATTAATCAAAATAATATTAGCATCCGGCTATTTTTTAGTTTATGCTTGTATTTGTCACTAACCCTAATTTTATTAAAAATGAAACGGTATCTTTTTTGAAACCTTATTTTCACACCAAACACTAAAACCACGCACAATCAAAACCAAAAACCATGAACACCTTCCTCCCCCTAAAAAAGTTAGTCTTGCTATTGGCAATACTTCTAATCAACAGTCCCTTTTGTTTTTCTCAAAAATTTATGGAGATGATGGACGACCCGAATGCGAATTTTTTTGAAGTGCAGAAAGAAGCAAACCTGTATTTTGAAACGCATAGAAAGAAAGAGGAGAAAGAAAAAAAACACAAGAATTACAAAGAAGAAAACGAGGCTGAAGACGGCCTGTACAATTTATACAAACGCTGGGAAGCCAATATGCAATATTATATTGATGAGCAGGGAAACAGAATACCCATAAGTGCAATAGATGAAGCAACAGAAGCTTTTAAAGCCCAAAATAAAATGCAGCAGCAAAATTCAACAACTGCTGCAAATACCTGGATAGAGCTGGGCCCCTGGAACTGGAAAAACACGGCCAGCTGGGCCCCTGGTTTAGGGCGCTTAGAAGCCATAAGGGTGGACGCAAAAAATCAAAACAATATTTACGCCGGCTCGCCGCAGGGAGGTGCCTGGAAAACAACTGACGGAGGCGCCAGCTGGAAGCCGCTCACCGATTTTAGTACCGCCAGTGCCCAGCTGGTGTTTGCCATAGGCATGGCCGATGGCTCACCCGATACGGTGTATATAGGAAACGGAGCCGGGATCATGTACTCTTACGATGGTGGTAACACACTACAAAATGTTACTGTTTCGGGTACGGTGCGGAGAATTGAAGTGAACCCGGATAATCATAAAATTATACTGGCAGCCACCACCTCGGGTATTTACAAATCAACCAATGCCGGGCAAAGCTGGGCTTCGGTAAAAACAGGGGCGCATTACGACCTGCGGTTTAAACCCGGCGATGCCAATACGGTGTACGCAGTGGGCACAGGTTTTTCGAGGTCTACCGACGGGGGAAGTACTTTCACTAATATTACAGTAGGTACTACAGGAATAAAACGTCTGGCAGTTACCCCGGCCAATCCCAATTATGTGTATGTGGCCGAACTTGGTTCGGGCCCGGCACAAAATATTTACCGTTCTACCAACGGGGGCACTACCTTTCAGACAAGGCTCACCGGAAGTGTTGCCAATAGCACCGCCTACGGAGGGTATAACACAAGCGGAACAGACAACTCTTCGCAGGGCAATTATAATTTTTGTTTTGCTGCTTCGCCTACCGATCCGGAAGAAGTTCATTTGGGTTGTATCATTACCTGGAAATCAACCAACGGAGGAATAAGTTTTGTGGCCACGACCCAATGGACTTACCCCAACAACACAGGTTATACCCATTGCGATATGCATTGCCTGGAATATGTAAACAATACCCTTTATACGGGAAGTGACGGCGGTATTTTTAAGTCTACCGATAAAGGCGATAATTTTCTGAATATTTCGCAGGGCCTTGCTGTGCGTATGTTTTACCGCCTGGGTTTATCGGTTACCGACCCTGTTTTAGTTGCAGCCGGCGCTCAGGACGATGGATGCGGCCTTTTAAAGTCTACCGGCTGGATAGACTGGATTGGGGCAGATGGTATGGAGTGTGCGATTGACCCCAATAATTCAAACATTATTTTCGGAAGTTGTCAGAATGGAGCCTTTTATAAAAGCACCAATGGGGGGAATACCCAGTCTTCGGTTAATATGCCGGCATCCGGAAAATGGACCACTCCTTTTGTGATTGATAAAACCAGCGTGGATTATGTTGGTCTGGATGAAGTCTACAAGTCCACCAACGGCGGAGGCACCTGGACAAAAATTTCGAGCGTTGGAGGTGGAGACTGCGATTTTGTTGAAGTGGCGCCTTCCGATTCCAAATATATTTATTTGTCTAAAGGCTCCGGCTTTTGGAGAACCAGCAATGGAGGTACCAACTGGACTTCGATTAATGCCGGACTGAGTGGTACCATCAATCGTTTTTCAATTCACAGCAGCAGCTCCACTAAAATTGCTGTTGCAGTTGGCAGTAAAGTATATACCTCTACCAACGGGGGAACCACCTGGACCGATTACACAGCCAATCTTCCTGCCACCACTAACCGTTGCTTAGTATATGAAAACGGACCGAAGGAAGGTATTTATGTGGGCAAAAATTCGGGCGTGTATTACCGCGACAATACCATGACCGGCTGGGTGTTGTACAATACCGGCCTTCCTCCTGTAGCCGTTAATGAACTGGAAATTCAATATTCCTCACAAAAAATACGTGCAGCAACCTACGGACGTGGAATATGGGAATGCCCTATGTATGGTATTACCATTAACACCAATGAAACAGAGTTGAACGCTATTTCGATGAATGTATTTCCAAACCCAAGTGAAGGACTTGTTTCACTTGGTTTTAACACGGCAAAAGAAGACACGTATATACTGGAGGTGCAAAATGCACTGGGCCAATTGGTGTACGAAAAAACCTTTAGCAAATTTATTGGAAATCACCTCGAACAAATTGATTTAACCATGCAGGGCAAAGGCATTTATTTGTTAAGTCTGCGCAACTCAAAAGGGAAAAATACGAAGAAGGTAATTGTTGAGTAGTTCATAGTTCTTAGTGCGGTTAATGACAATCATTACAAGCTCAACTAAGAACTTTGAACTTACTCCACCATTACTTTCTTCACCAGTTTGTTGTTTCCTGTTATTACGGTAACGAAGTACATTCCTTTTTCTTTTAAGTTTATTTTTTTAGCATAGACATTAGTGTTTATTTCATCCTGGAACACAGTTCTTCCCAATACATCTGTAATGATGATGTTACCATTTTCTTCCTGTGGAAGATGAATGTTTACATCAAATGAGCCTGAATTAGGGTTGGGATAGATTTGTAAGTCTGCTTCGGCAATTGTTTCTGAAACAATACCTGTTGTATTGGCCGGACAGCCCTTTAACTTTATTTCGGCTATGGAACAAACGTTTGTTCCGGGAATGGTGCTGAGTACTTTTATTTTAAAGTATTTTGCATTGCTTCCGCTAAAGTTAAGTGCTTGCCAGGATACTGTATTGGCGAGTGTAAAAGCCATTGGGGTGCTCCAGCTAATGTTGTCGGTACTGGTTGACAGCTCTATGTCTTTTGGATAACCATTGCTGAGATCCTGTCTGTTAAGGAAGTTTAGGCCCTGTATATCATAAGCCAAACCGAGGTTAAACACTAAGGTATGGGGCAGTGGGGCATTGTTTCCCCAGTCGTTGTGCCAAATTGTATTCATATCGTTGTCAAACACCATACCCGCATCCTGACCTGGATAAAATGAACTTTGACTGATAACGCCGACGGTTGGTGAAAGTTGTGCAGAAGAACTTACTGTAATGTAAGCTGTTTGCGTAATGGAATTACTGCCCTGGGTATTGCTCACGCTAAGCGAAACAGGGTAAGTCCCGGCAGTGTTGTATACTACCGTTGGGTTTTGCAGAGTTGAAGAAGCCGGTATTCCTCCGTTAAATGTCCAGTTCCAGGATGTTGGATTGTATAAGGACTGATCGTTAAAAGTAATTGCGTTTCCGGGACAAACAGAAGTGTTGTTGGCAGAGAAAACGGGTAAAGGCCCGGGTGTTGGGCTTACTAATGGAGTTTCCCATACTCCGCGTCCATAATAGCTCACCCGTAATACGCTGTTGGCATAATTACCATCATTAAAAATCATAAAATCGTTAACATTGACAATGGTAGGTAAGCCCTGCGAATAATTGACCCAGGAACCCAGGCCTGAATTTTTGTAATACACTCCGCTCATTCCGTTGGCAATGTAAAGGCCTTCGTTGCTGCTGTACACATCGTGGTACATTTTAATAAAATTAGTATTGGGCAAACCTGTTGATACGGAAGTCCAGGTAATCCCTTTATCTGCTGAACGGTAGACTTTGCTGTTGCAGGACATATAGACAATATTGGGATTGGCTTTCATCACAGCTAAACTTGCTTTTGAACTAACTGAAGAAGGGGCTGTACTTATATTGGTAAACAGGGGTATGGCAGCCAATGCGTTGTCGCTTCGGAACACTTTGCCACTGCTGGTAACTACATATACCACGTTTGCATCTACAGGTGAAATACAGATGGCCTTTACCGTTTCATTAAAACCGCTTATTTTGTTCCAGGTGGGTGGATTGGAACTTAAATTATCGGTGCGCCATACATTATCATTGGTAAGAAATGCTGTATTGGTAGCTAAAGGTGTAAATTCAAGCAAGGTTGAAGATGTAGCTGTAAAAGGAAACGACAAGCCCTGTATATTACCTGCAAGCCCTGTTCTTCGGTTACCCGTATTGCCATTGCCCAGGTAATAAATCCAATCGGTGTGCAGGTAATCAAAAGATGAAAAGTCACTAAAATCGCCACCCCGGTTGGTATACCAGGTGCTACCATTGTAATAAATTTCACCATTGTCCTGTGTACCCGCATCAATACGGTCCTTTTTAATGGGGCTTTGTCCCGCATGATAACATTCAGTAGCCGAAAGCCCATCGCTTTTGGGAGTCCAGTTTGCACCTGCGCCGGCATCTGTATTTATCCAAACCCCTCCGTCATTGCAGGTAAACAGTTTGGTGGCATCATGCGGAGAATAAGTGATCTGGTGCATATCCGTATGAAGTATGGAAGGCCAGCTGGTTAAACGGTTCCAGCTAACACCGCCATTGGTGGATTTGAACACACAATGCCCGATAACCCATACATTGCCGGCGTTCAGGGGATCAACCGTAATGTCATAATTATAACCACCCTGTCCACTCTGATTTTCGGTATAGCCATCCATGTTATAAGAATTAGCCGGTTTAACAGTGGTAAAAGTAAGCCCTGCATCCGTTGATTTATAAACCGGAGTGCTTTTCCCGGAATTATAGTCACCAACAAAAGTGAGGTACACTATATTCGTGTTGGCTTTGGTAACCCCTATTCGCCCCTCCCCACTGTTGCTTGCAGGAAGCGTAATTTGTGCCCAGGTAGTTCCCATATCTGTTGAACGGAAATAATCGGTAGAAGTCGCAGCATAAATAATATTGGGGTTATTGGGATTAAAATCCATATCTGTAAACTGGCCGCCTGATTTTGTGACTACCCAACTAGCCCCGGCATTGCTTGTTTTCCAAACACCGTCGTTGGTGGCTGCAATTAAAACCTGATTATTGGCCGGATCCATAAGTATATTATGTACCAGCCGATTGCCTATTCCTGTGTTTGAAGGATTCCAGGTATTTCCTCCATCTATACTTTTGTAGAGACCATAGCTTGTATAATAATAATTGGCATCACCCGTTCCGAGGTAAAGCACCTGGTCGTTGGTATGATCAATACACACAGAAGCACAGGATGTGCCGGGTAATTTATCCGTTCCGGGTGTAACCTGCCAGTTGGCCCCCAGGTTGCTGCTGATAAATAACCCACCTGATGCACTTACCGCATACATTTTATTGGGGTCAGTAGGGTGAAATTTAATTTGTGAAACCCTGCCTATACCGTTTATCTGCCCGCTGTTGTTAATAGTAGGGAATTTAACAGGCCCGGTTGATTTCCAACTGGCGCTGATTTGCGCAGTTACAGTTCCAATACAGAACAGGAAAAGAAGAATAATCTGGTTTATGTTTTTCATGTTTTTTAGTTTTTAGTTCATTGTTCTTAATTCTTAGTGTGGCTATTCGTAGGTTGACGTCCATCTTTTTTATTAGTTCAGAGTTGAGAGTTCTTAGTTTCTACTAATTACGAATCAATACGAATATACCAATCCGGGTATGGTGTTAATGTATTTGGATTATGTGTTTTTGTTATCCGTAATCCTTCACAACAGCTACATTAGTATATTCGTACAAATTCGTATTCGTAGATTCGTAATCGTCAATCGTACTTCGTCAATTCCTCATAATGTTTTTTATACAATGCAAGTTTTTCTTCGGTAGACATAATACTTCCGTCGTCATGTATGTATGGTTCGGTTTGTATGAGCCAGCGGCGGAATTTTTTAATTTCAAAGGCCAGGGCTTCCAGTTCCCGCTCTTCCTGCTGTTCTTTTAATTCTTTGGCCTTAAATAGTTTGTTTACAAAATTGTTTTTTAGCCGACCCTCTTTTTCATTCATCATTTCCGCTTCTTCCATGGGCATTTTTTTGCCTTCCCAAAATAAATCGAAAGCTTTTTGTGCTTCAAAATAATTGGCATTGGGATCGTTGATCATTTTTACCCAATAAGGGTACTTTGCATAGTTCTTAGTCGTATCGGCCTGTGCCTTTAATTTGTTGAGTGCCGAAGCACAAATTAACAACAGGCTCAGCGTCAGCAGGTTTTTTGTTTTTGTATTCATGGCTCTTTTTTTAGTTCTTAATTCAGAGTTCTTAGTAAAGTTCTGGATACTGCGAACTTAGGCTAAGTGAAGCCTGTTTCAAAAAAATGGGCGTAGAGTATAAGGAAACAATGAAGAGGAAATTGACAAATAATAGGGAACAAGCTTATCTGTAAATAATTGAAATCAGGGATGTTGTGTTTTTGAAAAGTAGATTTTACAGAGCCGCCAGGTAATTACTCACATCTTCGTCGGGGCTTAGGTTTAATTTTTTTCTTAAGCGATAGCGTTCAACTTTTGCCGAATCGGGGCTGATGTTTTTAATGATGGCAATTTCCTTGTTGCTCAATTGTAAACGAAGAAGCCCGCACAATTCTTTTTCGCCGGGGGTTAGTGTGGGAAAGGCCTGACTAAGGCGGTTAAAAAAATCGGAATTTATTTTCTCTACTTTTTCCTTGAAAATGGTCACTTTATCATTAATGTTCAGGTACCCGTTTAGCTGCCGGGTCAGTTCTTTTAATTCAATTTTCAGCCTCCCCTCACCTGCTTTGTTCACGTCTTTCAGCCGGTTGAGCATCTCGTTTATAAAATCCTGTTGTTGACTGAGGTTGATGGCGAAATCGGTAAGGTCACGTTTTTTGTATTCCATTTCCTCTTTCAGGCTTTCGTTTTCGAGGGCGGTATTTTTTGCTTCAAGCTCTTTATTTTTTAATTCAATGGTGGTGTTTTTTAATTCAATGCTTATTAACTCCTGTTGCAGGCTTTGCAGCTGCATACTTTTTTTTTGATCGTTCAGGCGCTTTAAATACCAGGCCGAAACAAGCAGCAGAACAATGAGTGAAGCCAATACAAACAAGATCAATTTGAGGCGGGTGTTTTGTATGTTTTGTTGAGTAATGATACGGTCCTGCTTAATTTTTTCGGCCTGGGTTTTAATCAGCTCAAGGTCGTGCCGGGCAATAGTACCCATAATTTTTTCATACCTGTTTT
>JAHEYF010000012.1:38180-80513 GCA_023251755.1 Bacteroidota bacterium | reverse complement strand
CAGACTCCATTGAGGCCATGCACACCTATATGTACCATTGCCATATTTTAACCCACGAAGATGATTTGGGAGGGGGCATGATGCACCAGTTTGTAGTCACTTTTCCTAACTTATGCTCACATACGACCGGCCTGAACCAACAATTAAACGACGGAGAACTCCTGCTGTTCCCGAACCCGAACAGTGGGGACTTTTCGCTGAAGTTCAATGCCAACGGGCAGGCCTCTTCCATACAAATTACCGATCTCCTGGGCCGTGTATGTTATCGCGAACAAATGACCGGCAGCGAATACAACAAAACCATTCACCTCCCGGAAAAGGGGGTTTACCTGCTTACCTTGTATTATGGCAGACAAATAATAAATAAAAAAGTGGTGGTAGACTAAACCTGACCTAACAACTAAGCGGTGGAAGGTCTGATGTACTTTTGAAATTACACTGCAGAATGCCAGTGGAGTATGGCATTGATTCGAATGCATTTTTTGCTGTACAAGATAAAATTAATTCATTGATTAGTAGTTTGTTAACGATTTTGTAGAAAAAGTTTAGTTATAACTAAACCAAAATGTCTATTTTCGTATTAAACAAAATAACTGAAATTGAAGGGAAGATTGCCTTTTATAAACTTTTTGTGGATAATGTTTGTGAATTTGACCGGTTTATTGAAGAATGCAAAAAAGACGGGAACCTGAAAAGTGAATTGATCACTATACAAGTCAGGATGCAACAGGTATCGGAATTAAAAACCTTACCGCAGGAAAAACACAAAGACATTACTCCAAAAAACGATCTGGTAAAAGAATATGAAATCAAGACGAAGCATTTAAGGATCTATATGTTTCATGATAAAGAAAACGGAAGACTTGTGGTAACAGGCGGGAAAAAGACTTCGCAGAAAAGTGATATCAGGCATTTCAGAAACATTAAAAAAGCCTATTACAAAACTAAATAAATATGTTAACCAAAAAAGAATTATTTCAGCAACCCGAATATTGGATAGAAGAAATTCAGAATGAGTTATACAGACAAGTTACTGATTTTATGAAGACAAACAGTCTGAATCAAAACGAGCTGGCCGAAAAATGGGGCGTGTCCAAAGGCTACATCTCTCAAATACTTAAGGGGGATTGTAATTTTACCCTAAAAAAAATGGTTGAACTTTCTTTGGCAATGGGTAAAGCACCCATTCTTCAATATGTTCCTGTTGAGGTTTATTATGAAGTAGACAAGCTCATACAATTTTTAGATAAAGGGACCAACGAAACATTTTCTATAACCATTAAAAAAGGTAAAAATATTCACATGAATATTTCAGCTATATCACAATATATTAATGTAACCACTGAAAATTCAGGAAAAGTCATTAAAATGAACGGACATTTGGCCGCTTAAGTAATTAAATGGAAACACAAGTTGAAATAGCAATAGCTAAAATAAAGGAGATTGAGTTCAGTATTCAACCTTCGGCCAGCTTTAATCCAAAAGAAGGCCTTGGTGTTGCTTTGGCAATAGCTAATGTGCATGATTTGAGAAAAGAGGAACTCGATTTTCAAATTACGATGGATTTTAAAAATAAAGCAAGTAACCAGGTTGTGGTTCATATCAAAGTTTCCAACATCTTTTTTATAAGTGCAATGAAAAAATTTCTAACTAAAGAAGGGAATCTTGATTTACCTGAAGATGTGATGATAACCATGTTAAGTTTATCCATATCACATACAAGGGCTTTATTAGCTAAAGGCACATCGGGCACTATATATGAAGCTCAATATTTTCCAATTATCAACCCAAAAGAAGTTGCAAGGCAGGTGTTTAACACAAATTCATAATAAAATAATATTTTGGAAGACAGGAACCATCTTATATCTCACTACTCATGTCTCAAATCTATAGACCTGCACATTGCCAATAGAGGAATCAGCAGCAAAGCGCCGTAAGTAATAATTTTATAATGTTCGTAATACGCTTTAAACTCCCCTAAAATTAAGTTCAGGTTAAAGCAGAGGTAGACAAACACCAGTATAGCGCTTATTAATTTAAACCTGTTTTTGCTTAAGCTGTTTTTTTGTGTAATTAAATAATACAGCAAATAAGTACTTGCCGGCATAGTAAATAAAAAAGCATAGTATTGCTGGTGCGGAAAAATTAAAGGAATCAGCAACAGAATATAACTCAGTTCCCAGAATACCTTCTCTTTATTTTCAAATTCCTGAAAGGGTCTGTGGCCTAAAAAATACAAGGCAAAAACAATTAGTATCAAACGTACACTATTTAAAACAACATTCACAGTTTCAACCGATACATCGGCAACATTGCGTTTAAGCGTTAGGGCATGTATGTCGGGAACGCTTTCCATCAAGAGGGTGGGTAGCAATGTAGACAAGCCATGAAAGCTGCGTTCGTCCACGTCAATAACATGTTGTTGCTGCGTGGGATTAATGCTTTGCCACCAGTCGCCCAGCAATTGTTTGTTTTGTTGCTTGCCAATAAAGACCGCAGGCAGGGCCAGGAAAAAACAAAAAAAAGCAAAGGTGTAAACAGCCGCTTTAAACTGTTTGCGCCAAATCAGGTAAGGCAACAGCACTAAGGGCAATAACTTAATGTTAATGCCCAGGGCAATTAAGGCTGCTCCCGGCTTGGGTTTGTTGTGTTGTATAAACTGAAGCCCTTCCAGCGACAGGTAAAGCATAAGGGTGGTCATTTGTGCGAGGTGAAAATTATCGCGGATAAAACGCCCGGCAAAAACAAAAGATAAAAACACAAACAAAAAATGTTGTTGCTCGCTAAAGGCAGACAAATTAAAGTAAGTGCAAATTATTTTCCATATCCGGTACAAAAAAAAGAGGTTGAGGCCCAGCCATATAAAAAGACTGAGGGAAGGCGGTAGTAATGTAAAAGGTTTTAAGAGCAGGGCAAATAAAACCGAGTACAGGTAATGATAGCCGTCAAAATAAGTTTTGGTATAAATGTTTACACCTTCGTACAGGTCTTGCGAAGCTGTAAGAAAAATAACAAAGTCGCCACCAACCTGGCTGGCTTCAATACAAATATAGACCAGTGCAATAAGCAGCAGAATATATGTCTTGTATGTTTTGAATACTTCCATAAAAAAGAACAGCCTCTTGAATGAAGAAGCTGTTTAAAATTTAAATTGCAACAAGTGCTTATTCCATTGTTTTTAATTCGGCCACCAGTTCGGTCAATGCTTTTTTAGCATCTCCAAAGAACATAGAACATTTCGGATCGTAAAACAACAGGTTGTCAATACCGGCATAACCTGCATTCATACTACGTTTATTCACGATTACGTTTTTAGCTTTGTTGACTTCTAAAATAGGCATACCATAAATAGGTGAAGAAGGATCGGTTTTAGCAGCAGGGTTCACCACGTCGTTGGCTCCAACAATCAGTACCACATCGGTTTGTTCAAACTCAGGGTTGATGTCGTCCATCTCTACTAATTTATCGTACGACACGTTCGACTCTGCCAGCAATACGTTCATGTGCCCGGGCATACGTCCGGCTACAGGGTGAATGGCGTATTTAACTTCCACGCCGCGTTCTTCCAGTAACATCTCCAGTTCGTGTATAACGTGTTGGGCCTGGGCCACAGCCAATCCATAACCAGGTACTATCACTACTTTTTTCGAGTAGTTCATCAATACGGCAAGGTCAGACACCTGCACATCTTTAATGGAACCCTTCACATCATCGGGTCCTGCAGCACTTGCGCCGCCTCCGCCAAAGGCACCGAACAATACTCCGCTTAAGGGGCGGTTCATGGCCTTACACATAACCAGGGTTAAGAGTGTACCTGCACTACCCACTAAAATACCTCCGGTTAGCATTACTTTGTTGTCGTATAAAAAACCACCGAAAGCAGCAGCCAGGCCGGTAAAGGAGTTGAGTAAGGAAATGACCACCGGCATATCGGCACCGCCAATAGGAACCGTAAATAAAATACCGTATAAAATAGCTGCACCAAATAAACAACAAGCCAGCAGCATGTTTCCGCCGCTCATTACAAAATACCCACCAAAAGCCAGCACACCTACCATCACTACATTGTTAACAAGGTTGTAGGCCGGTAAACGAATCGGTTTATTCATGGTACCATTTAATTTTAAGAAAGCAATGATACTTCCTGAAAAAGAAACGCTGCCAATAATTAATCCCAGCACAATGGCTATCATCATACCGTAGGAAGTATGGCTCCCCTCAGTACTGGTGTGAAATAAATGGTTCAATTCAATTAAGGAGATCAAAGCGGCGCAGGCACCACCCATCCCGTTAAAAACAGAAACCAGTTCGGGCATCTTTGTCATTTGCACCTTCTTGGCTGTTAACCAGCCTATAACAGTACCCAAAGCAATGGCACCAAAAATAAGGGCGTAAACAATACCCGGAACGGAATAGTCTACTATATTGCCTTCGTGGTCCTTTCGCTCAAATAAAAAGATGGTGCCCAAAATAGCAATGGTCATACCTATGGCGCCATACAGGTTTCCCTTGCGGGCGGTTTTGGCATTGCCCATCATTTTTAATCCGACAATAAATGTTACAGACCCGATTAAGTAACAGATTTCGAGTAAATTTCCTTTCATAATACTTCTCTTTACTAATTATTATTTAACTATTGATATTCGCTGGTGTTTTTTTATTTTTCCTGTTGTAAACTGAATAAGGTACACCCCGTTAGCGAGTTCGTTTAACTGCACTGTTTCCTTTAACAAACTTCCATTACTGAATGCTGCTTTGGCATACACCCTGTTCCCCCATTCATCAAATACTTCCATCATTACCGCAGTATTGTTTAAGCCATCACCACTCAGGGCTACCTGAAACACACCGTTATTGGGGTTGGGCATCACCAGCAATTCTAAATTTTGCTGATGGATACCGGTTACATTTACATTCCATATCGCATCGGTTACAATGTTTGATTTGGAAGAGTTGAAGTTTACACTGTTGATAGAGTAAGTGCCTTTAGGATCGTGAAAAAGTGTAGGGGCGCAATTGGAGCCCAATACTTCCACCTGGTAATACACATTGCCCATGGGCGGTGTAAGGTCGGTGTATGAATTGTTGGAACCCGATACCGTGGTTAATAAAGTCATGTTGGTGGTGGTAGTTCCCCTGTAAATATTGTACGAGCTAACAGCAAAACCTTCGTAATAATTCCAGATCAAATTCCAGGTAGAGCCTGCACCCTGGTTAATCGTAAGATGCATGGTTTTGTGATAAGTGCTCAGGGGAGTCAATACGCCACAGGTATCCAGTACAGCAATTTTATAACGGTAAGCCTGTTGCTGCGGGTTGGAGTTGTTGTCGATATAAGTACTGAATACGGAATAAGCCTGGGAAGCAATTTTATTGAATTGGCTGGTCACCGTTCCTTCGCGGTAAATAATAAAAGAGTCTATCTGTGAACTCGAAGGTTTATTCCATACAACAAGGTTTTTACCCGTGGTACTGTCTACACCAACCAGACAAACATCGGGCGTTGCCAAAGCCGATGCATTTAATGTATAGCTGGAAGAGGCTTTGCAACCGGCAGCATTGCTTACGGTAACAGAATAGGTGCCGGACGAATGAACGGTGGTGCTTTGTGATGTAGATCCGTTGCTCCAGGCATAAGCCGTATAACCGCTATTAGCCTGAAGAATAACACTACCACTTCCACACAAAGAAATACTTCCCGACGGAGTAATAACAGGTGCAGCGGGCAGGCCTGAAAAGGAAACATGAACGACTGAAGAGTTGGCTGTGCAAATAGTATTGTCGATGAGCACAGAATAGTTACCGGCTATCAATGCACTATAAGTTGAAGCAGTAGCGCCCCCTATGGGAGAACCATTGTAACTCCACTGGTAAGTATAGTTTGGCCCTGTGTTACAGCTTAACAACACGGTGTCGCCGGTACAGCCCGATAAGCCATGAGGAGCTGTAATGCTTGAAGTTAAAGTACAGGGAGTACCGCCGGTACAATAAATATAACCACCCTGTTTTAAGGTGTCGGAACAACCCGTTGTGTTGCTGGTTGCAATCAATGTTACATCGTAATTGCCATTGTACTGGTACGTATGAAACACAGTAGTATTATTGGTCTGACTTGTTGTTCCATCACCAAATATCCAGGTAAAAGTATAGTTGGAAGGGTTTGGGGTAGTATTTGAAAACTGTACAATAAAAGGTGGCGAAGTTAAGAGCTGGGTACTCGCGCTAAAGTTGGTACTGTAGTTGGGTTCGGTTACAATTACTTTCACTGTGTCTTTTCCCGAACAACCATTGCCTGTAGTTAAGGTAACAATGTAATTGGTTGTTGCGGTAGGATTGGCTGTAGTGGACGCAGTTGTTGGCGTAGCGATTCCTGTAACAGGCAACCAGTTATATGTTAAAGGCGTTGGGTAATTGTTTCCGTTTAAACTGGTGGTGAGTGTTGTACTTTGTCCGCAGGTAATTGTTTTGTCTGTACCGGCATTTACGGTAATATTGTTTACATAGACTTTTATGGAATCTGTTTTCTGACAACCATTTGTTCCGGTGGCGGTCACCGTGTAATTAGTAGTTGCAAGTGGCGAGGCCAATACCGTGTCGTTGTTGTTTACATTTAAATTAGCGGCGGGTTGCCAGCTAAAGGTACTTCCTGCACTTGCGGTGGATATTAAATTAATGGAGGAGCCGGGGCAGGTGTAATAACTGACTGGTCCTGCATCAACAGTTGGAGAGCTTTGTCTGTAAATGAGAATCTGATCGGTATTGGTACAGTTGTTTGCGTCAGTAACTGTAAGGGTAAAAGTTCCACCGGTAGCAGTGCTTTTAAAAGTAGAATGCAAAGAGGCCGGGTTGGTAAACGAAGCAGTGGGTGTCCAGGCATAAGTACCGGCCGATGCCGTTGAAGATGCCATTAACAGGGGATAACCTGTACACAGTGTAGTATCGTTGCCTGCAAACACATTTGAAACAGGGTATACATTTACCCGAACCGTTTGAGTATCCTTGCAACCATTTGAATTTACAGTGGTGCAGGTATAGGTAACCGAAGAGGTAGCCGTTGAATAAGCATTGGTGGTATAAGAATCGGGGTAGGTTACACTGGCCAGTGTTGCCATGGGCGACCAGGTATAGGTGTTTTGAGGGAAAGCCCCGTAATTGGGAATTGTGGAAGTCATGGTCAAGGTGGTCATAAAAGCCATGGGACATCTGTTAATGGTTGTAGGGCTGGTATGTATCCAGGGTTTTTCCCTTGCTTCCAGGTAAATGTCTTCTCCTGCATTTAAAGGGCTTGATGTTTTTACACGGATGCGCGGATACGTGTAAATACCTTTTGGCATAGTACAATTTATAAAGCCCGGGTTCGTGCTGCTTAGCGTGCCAATGGTAGCAGGGCTTGTAAAAGTGGGACTGGTATTGGTGTCTGCCTCCACTGTATAAACATTGCCTGCTATAAGCGGATAAGTTGGTTCGGCGTATACTTTCAGGGTATCGCCATATTCTCCGTTAACACAGGTAACTGCATATAATGATGGGTATAAAATATTGATACTTCCCTGTTTGGTAACAACCACATCGTTTGAACCTGCTGTAAGTGAAATGGTGCCAAAAGTACGTGTTCCGCCAAAATAAGTTGTAGTGTACACATTTCCTAATGAGTCTACCCCAATGCCACCCTGGATTGTTACATTGTTTACGCCTGTTCTCCATAAAATGTCGCCATAACTGTGGTGCAATTTAATGTTGTAATACCCTACCACACCAATACCCGAACCGTTGTGGCTCCATGCACCGGAATACCCGGCACCGTGTGCAAATACATTGTTAAAACGGTCGAGCCTTATGCGGGCAATATCTGTTCCGGTGGTAGCAGCCTTGTTGTACCAGTAACACTGCATAATGTTGTTGTATTTAATTACTACGGCATCGTAACCACTATTGTTCAGGGTAATACTACTTCCATTTTGCAGACTTTGACCAATGCCCATAGAATTGGCATAAGTACAGGCTACATAAATATTATCGCTGGCATCCAGTTCAATGTCTTTTCCGTAGTCTGCTCCGGTAGACCCCATAGTGCGGGCAGTTCCAAAAGCACCGGAAGAAATGGTAACGGGGGCATAAAAAATATCGGAACTACCAAAATTATAGAGTGAGCTTCCGGTAGGGTTAAAGCCGGTGTTATAGGAACCGATCACATATACGCTGGTTCCCGCAGTGTTTAAAGAAAGGCCATTGCCCCAGCCGTTATAGGTAGTATTGGACCAGGAAACAACACCTGCGGTGGTTTCTTTGGCAAGGAAGATCCGGTCGGCATAACTGCTTTGCGTTACTTTACCGGTACCAATATAATCTCCTGCCGAAGTGGCAACCAGGTCGTATAGATCGTAAGCTTTACTTGTTTCACCGATTGCAACACGGTTTAACAATGTTCCGCTACTGTTGTAACGGGCAAAAAATGCATCTTGTGTACCAATGGCCACAATGGAGTCTGTTGCCGAGAGTTTAATTTTTGTTTTGAATACCCCGCCTATGTTGATGTTTCCGTTGGCGTCAATAAATACGGCCCGGCCCTCATCGTTGCCTGGTCCGCCAATGCCTTTGGCCCATTTAAAATTTCCGTCTTTGTCTAACCTGGCTACAAAAACATCAGTACCTCCGTAAACGGGTAAAGTATCTGTCCCAAAAACTGAAGCGCCGGTATAGTAACCTGTAATGTATGAGTTCCCTTGTTTATCGGTGTGAATGGCTTTACCGTATTCGGATAAGCTGGATGCCCCTCCTTTTACAGCCCACAAGGTAAGTTGTGCATACGAAGTGTATCCACCCCACAACATCAATACAAACAGTGTAAAAATCTTTTTCATTCTTTATGTTTTAAAAAATTAAACATTCCAGGTTTTAGGCGTTTCAATTTTTTAAAAAATTCTATATCCAGATGCATTTAGCTAATTAGCTAATCAATTTACTTTTTCTTAAACATCTCCAGCATCCTGTCCGTTACCACAAATCCACCCACCACATTCAGTGTTCCGAGCAACACGGCTAAAAACCCTAAGGCCAAAGCCACATAATCTGTTGGGTCAACATTCAACATGACGTATATAGCGCCTACAATCACAACTCCGTGTATAGCGTTGGCCCCGCTCATTAAAGGGGTGTGTAAAACTGTTGGCACACCGCCAATTACTTCGATACCTACAAATACAGAAAGCACAATGAAATAAATCATTTCGCGGTTGTTGCCTATAAGGTTTAAAATTGTTTCCATAAATTTTAAGATTAATTTAATTAAGCGTTAACGGTTTTATTTACACTTGGATGCACCGCATTTCCTTTGTGAACAATAAGCGAACCTTTGGTAATTTCTTCGTCCATTTCCCATTTAAAGGCATCTTTATCCGCTAAATGCAATAAGATGGTTTGAATGTTTTTTGCATAAAGATCACTGGCGTTCATGGGTAACAGCGAAGGGATATTGCCTTCGCCGATAATAGTAACACCGTGCTTTTGAACTGTTTTGTTGAGTTCGCTGCCCACCACGTTTCCGCCTTGTTCAACGGCCATGTCTACTATAACAGAACCGAAACGCATGCTTTTCACCATCTCTTCGGTAACCAATAAAGGCGCTTTTTTACCCGGGATTAAAGCTGTGGTAATAACTATATCGGCTTCTTTTACGTGTTTGGCTACCAGTTCCTGCTGCATTTTAAGGAATTCTTCCGAAACACCTTTCACATATCCGCCTTCTATTTTAATGGAGGTGTCGCCTTTTACCACAATAAATTTTCCACCCAAAGACTCTACCTGTTCTTTGGTTTCAGGACGGATGTCGGTTACCTCCACCACAGCGCCTAGGCGTTTGGCGGTAGCAATGGCCTGCAAGCCTGCTACACCTGCACCAAATATCACCACCTTGGAGGGGCGGATGGTTCCGGCAGCCGTGGTCATCATGGGCAATAATTTACCAATGGTATTAGCGGCCAATAACACGGCTTTGTATCCGCCCAGGTTGGCCTGCGAAGAAAGAGCGTCCATTTTTTGTGCGCGCGAAATGCGCGGAACAGCATCCATCGAAAAGGCCGATATACCGGCTTTGCAACAGGCATCAACCAGTTCGGGACTGGTAGCAGCCCACATAAAGGAAATAAGGATGGCTTCTTTTTTCATTTTGGCTATTTCGTCGGCAGCCGGGGCATTCACCTTCATCACTACATCAGCCGCAGCGTATAGAGCGTTTTTATCGCTGATGATTTGCCCACCGGCAGTGCTGTAGGCGGCGTCTTCAAAAAATGAATTCAAACCGGCGCCTGTTTCTATCAGCACTTCAAAGCCTTTTTTTACAAGGTCTTTTACCACATCAGGGCTAAGGGCTACACGGTTTTCTTTAAACCTGGTTTCTTTTGGAACAGCTAATTTCATTATATACGGGAATTTTGAAATAAAGGGCAAAGTAAGAAATTAATCCTGTGCCTGCCAAATTCTTTTTTGCCCGAAATTAAGTTGAAAACAAGAGTTTTACTTGTGGGAATTTATGAGTAGATTATGGGGCTTGGGCATTTAAGTCAGACTATTTGCAAAACAGCAAAGCGATCATTCACCCTCAACATTTTTTTTGCTTTTGTTTACTGAGCCTGTTGAAAGCAGGCAGGCTGCTTTCAACACCCCGTTTACCTGTTGTGATTCCAAAAATGGCCTTATTTTTTGTTTGCTACCAAGGCAGCAGACTTCATAGATTGCACAAAATCAGAAAAATAAAATCATGAAACACAACTTTAGATTATTTTGTTTAATCGGCTTGTTAAGCCTGGCAGGCTTTAATGCTCTGCTGGCCCAGGCCACTCTTCGTTTTGTTGCCTGTGGCGACTCGCGCGACGATGTAAGCACTTTCAGCGCCATGAATTCGCTGATCAACAATGAAAACCCGGGACTGGTTATTCACAGTGGCGATCTTTGGGAAACCACTGCTCCTTCGGCCTGGAAAAATGCCATTACCCAGTATCCGAACCTGAACAACCTGTTAAATGCAAACAAGTACCTGGTGTCCCGCGGAAACCACGAAACATTTTCTGAAGTACAGGGCATCACGCCAACGCTGGTGCGCAACAACTCAGAAAAATATTCTTTTACCGAAGGCAATTGTTTTTTTGTCTGCCTTGGAATGAGTATTGATGTAACATTTGCCCAGCAGGAACTTTCTTCCGCAGCAGCACAGGCAGCTCAATACAGGTTTGTGTACAGTCATTACCCTGTATACAGTTCCGGTAGCGGGCATGGCGCTTCGGGGAATGCCGCCTTCGAAACCCTTTGCGATCAGTATGATGTGGCGATGGTGTTCAATGGACACGACCATATTTACGAAAGGTCGAATGTTATTTACAACAAAGCGGTTGCTTCGAGCAGCAATGATATTCCATCGGGTGTAAGGGGGACCATTTATACGGTCTCCGGCGGACTGGGTGCACCGCCTTACAGTGTAATCAATGGAAACTGGTGGACAAAATACGCGGTATCGTCGTACAACTACATGGTGATTGATGCCTACAGTGACAGACTGGAAGTGAAAGTGGTGAATAAAAGCGGGGCCATCATCGACCAGGTGATACGCCGCCGTTATTCGGGTACCGCCACTGTAACCGCTCCGGTAGTAACAACAACAGCGGTTTCTGCAATAGCTCAAACAAGTGCAAACACAGGGGGCAATATCACCAGCAATGGTGGCGCTGCTGTTACGGCTGCGGGGGTTTGTTATTCAACCGCTATAAATCCCACTACAGCGAACACTCTTGTAAGCACCACCACCACAGCGGGGGCTTACATCAGTAATTTAAGTGGTTTAACTGCAGGCACTACTTACCATGTGAGGGCTTACGCTACAAACAGCGCAGGTACTTCGTATGGTGCGGATGTTACTTTTACCACTACCGCAGCAGCCACTGTCCCGGTAGTAAGCACAACGGCTGCTTCGGCCATTACCTCTTCTTCGGCTACAACTGGTGGTAACATCAGCAGCAACGGCGGGGCGGCAATTAGCGCAGCGGGGGTTTGTTATTCAACAATTGCTAATCCCACAACAGCCAGCGCTATAGTAAGTACCGCCACAACGGCAGGTGCTTATAGCAGCACTTTAAGTGGTTTAAGTGCAGGCACTGTTTACCATGTAAGGGCTTATGCCACCAACAGTGTGGGTACTTCGTACGGGGCCGATCTTACTTTTACCACAGCTGCTGCGGCTACTGCACCGGTAGTAACAACAACGGCTGCTTCGGTCGTTACACAGACAAGTGCTACAAGCGGAGGTAACATTACCAGCAACGGAGGCGCGGCAATTACTACAGCGGGAGTTTGTTATTCAACTATCGCTAATCCCACAACAGCCAGTGCTATAGTAAGCACCACCACTACAGCGGGTGCTTATAGCAGCACTTTAAGTGGTTTAAGTGCAGGCACTGTTTACCATATAAGGGCTTATGCCACCAACAGTGTGGGTACTTCGTACGGGGCCGACCTTACTTTTACCACAGCTGCTGCGGCCACTGCGCCGGTAGTGAGCACTACAGCGGCGTCTGCTATTACGGCCACTACTGCCAGTACAGGCGGAACCATTAGCAGCAACGGGGGTGCGGCAATTACTGCAGCGGGAGTTTGTTATTCAAGCCTTGCTAATCCAACAACAGCCAATACCGTGGTAAGTACTACAGCTACGTCCGGCGCATACAGCAGCAGCTTAAGCGGTTTAACGGCGGCCACTACCTATCATGTAAGGGCTTACGCCACCAATGCGGTAGGCACTTCTTACGGGGCAGATGTTATGTTTACTACCACTGCCGCAGGTAATATTACCCCCACAGTTAGTATTACAGCACCCACAAACGGCGCTGTTTTTACAGCACCTGCAACTGTAACCATCAGCGTGAATGCTGCTGATGCCGATGGAAGCATTGCAAAAGTGGAATTCTTTCAGGGCATTACAAAATTGGGAGAAGCTTTAAGCAGCCCTTATAGCTATAGCTGGGCAGGTGTTGCCGCAGGTTCTTATACTATAAGTGCAAAAGCAACCGACAACGGAGGAGCTGTAACAACATCGGCTGCTGTTGGTATTACGGTCAACTCATCCACCCCGCCTGCTGTAATTGTTGTTTCTAAAAGAACAGCCACGGGTATGGACGATGTTGAAGAGGTGGCCAGCGGTTCCATTTACACCAATAGTTCGGATATAGAATTGGTGAACGACGGCGCTACGTATGGAAATCAAACCGTTGGTTTGCGTTTTACCACATTAAACATCCCCAAGGGGGCTACCATTACAAAAGCCTATA
The DNA here is from genome assembly GCA_023251755.1 of Bacteroidota bacterium. GTDB lineage: Bacteria > Bacteroidota > Bacteroidia > B-17B0 > Aurantibacillaceae > JAHEYF01. The sequence goes on along the minus strand of JAHEYF010000012.1, from coordinate 67,200 downwards.
TACAGTTTACCTGCGATGAGATAAAATCCGGCGCAACCACAGTCACTATAAAAGGTGAAGCGTCCGATAATGCAACAGCATTTACCACAGCAGTAAAAAATGTTTCGAACCGCTTAAAAACAAGTGCCGGTGTAAGCTGGACCATTTCGGCCTGGAACACCGTCGGGCTGGCAGGTACTGCTGAAAGAACACCTGAATTAAAAAGCATTGTACAGGAAATTGTAAACCGTGCAGGCTTCAGCACATCGAGTGCCCTGTCGTTTATTATTACCGGAACAGGTACACGCACTGCGCGCTCGTATGAAGGGGTACCTACACAGGCCGCCCTGTTGTATATTGAATACAGCACTGCGCCGGCTGCCCCAACAGCTAAACTGGCAGGCGAATCACAGGTGGATGTAAAAGAAGGAACAGACAATGCTGCCTTTTCGCTTTACCCCAACCCGGCTTCGGGCGAACTGAATGTGGTATTGAACGGAAAGCCTTCTATTATAAGGGTGTACAACTTAGAGGGAAAATGTATACTATACACGTCTACCTCCAATACCACAGAACTTTTAAATGTGGGTCATCTGGAAAACGGCTTGTATATACTGGAAGTACAACAGGAAAAAGAACTGACAAGGTTTAAACTCCTGAAAAACTAAAACTGAAACAGGCACAAAACACAAAGCCCGCTAATATTAATGTTAGCGGGCTTTTTAATTGATAAAAAAACAAAATTACAGAAGCAGATGGGGGCAGTCGACTGGTGTTGGAAACAATAGACAAGTCTGCCTCTGTTCAACTCAATGAACCTGGGGCGCAGATAAAATCAGGCGGCTGACAAAAATATTGAATCAGCAAAAGAACAAACAGACAAGGCAAGACGAGCCTTGTTTTTTTTAACAATGCCCGATCTGGGGTTCGAACAAATCATTTAGTTCCCGGACAACAATACTTCAAAAACCACCTTTGCAGGTCAACTATCTGATTTATAGAACAAAACCACCCCTTGATTTTATCAAAATCAATAAAATAAGGTGTTTCAGACCATTTTGAGCGCTAAAAAAGGGAGCGAAGCCTAAAAATAAGTAGTTTGTTCGTCGAAAATAAGACACGGAATGTATATTATTTTTAGATAAATGATTCTTTTTTAGCGAAAAGTACCCTAATATTACTAAAAAGTCATTCATGAAGAATTATTTTGCCCTAAGCACCCTCATCATTTTATTTTCGGCTTTTGTTAAATTCCAACCCAATGCACACCTGGTATTGGATGAAAGGGCCAAAAAATACATAGATGTTTCAAAACAGGCTTCCCTCACCGAAGCCCAGATTGAATCGTTAAATTTTTTCTTTCAGAAATCTTTTGTTCTGAACGAGTATAAAAAATGCCCCACTTGTCCTGTAATCGATCCGGCCACGCTCGACATAAAACAATTCGATGCGCAAAGGGCCGATAAAAAAAGAGTGATGGTATACGCTACAAGGCCTGGTACGCCCATTACCCTTTTGTCGTGGGACGAAGTTAGGTCAGCCTACGCAGACATTGCAAAAAAATACACCTCAAAAAAATAACCACCATGTTCAAAGTACGTTTACTTTTTATAGCCCTGTTTGCCGGTGTAGCGGGAAATTTAGTTTCGCAAACCTATACCATCAGCCAGGGCGGTACCATTAGCGCCTGTACCGGTACATTTTACGATAGCGGAGGCTCCGCCAATGATTTTGGCCTCAACGAACATTTTATTATTACCCTTTGTCCATCAACGGCCACCTGTATCAGTTTAACTTTTTCGCAATTCGACCTTGGTTTCAGTGCCAGCACACTTAGTATATACAATGGCTCCACTACTGCGGCGCCTTTACTGGGTACATTCAGCAGCACCTCGCCTGGTTCAATAAGCGCCAACACTTCCGGCAACGGTTGTTTAACACTTGAGTTTACTTCCGACCCTTCTTTTGCCGGGCCGGGCTGGGCCGCTAACATCAGTTGCGTGAATTGCACCGCCGGGCCTGCACCAAGCGTTCAGGATTGTCCGGGCGCCATTCCGATTTGCCAGAATGTTTACAGCACCACCGCTTCATATACCGGTGAAGGAAATATACCTGGTGAAATCAATACCGCTTCCTCCTGCTTAGGCTCGGGCGAATTAAACGATGTTTGGTACACCTTTACAGTAGGGCAAACCGGTAATTTGAATTTTAATATAACACCGGTTAATATGAACGATGATTACGATTGGGCCATTTATAATTTAACCACCCATTCCTGTGCAGACATTTTTACCGACCCTTCTATTGAAGTAAGTTGTAATTTTTCGGGGACTCCCGGCATAACCGGTGCCAATGGCGGATCGACCCTCACCTCGCAAAATGCTGCCGGAACACCCGACAATGCCCTGTTGCAGGTAACCACAGGAGAGACTTATGTGGTAAACATTAGTAATTTCTCTTCTACTTCCAGTGGCTACACCCTTGATTTCGGACAGTCTACCGCCAACATATTCGACAACGTTCCACCCGTTATGCAAAGCGTAAACCCTGTGGCCTGTAATGCGACTTCCCTGCAATTGAATTTTAGTGAAAATATTTTATGCAGCTCAGTACAAACTACCGATTTTACTGTTACAGGCCCCGGAGGCCCTTATACCGTGACCGCGGCCACATCGCCGGCCTGCGCTTCGGGCAGTCAGTACGACAATGTGTACACCCTTACCGTCAGCCCGGCCTTTGCCACCACCGGCACCTACACCGTTTGCCTTATTGGCGGCTCCGGTTCGGTAAGTGACCCCTGCTCCAATTCAGCAGTTGTTAGCGCCACCACCTGTTTAAATTTTTCGGTGGTATGCGGTATTGCTGTAACAGCAAATGGTGGTGTAATTTGCAACGGCGGCTCAACCACCATCAGTGCCACTCCCACAGGCGGAACAGCACCCTTTACCTATACCTGGAACCCCAACGTGGGAACCGGCGCAGGGCCCATTAGTGTTTCGCCAACTGTTACCACTACTTACACAGTAACCATTGTCGACGGGGTTGGGAATACAGCAACGGATACAGCCCTGGTGTCGGTGAATGCGAACCCTGTTGCTGCGGCCGGTAACGACACCACGGTGTGTGCCGGTGCAAGTGTTACACTGCACGGTTCGGGTGCTACAACGTATCAATGGACGGGCGGTCCGGCCACTGCCAACTACACCGTTAGCCCCCTTGTTACAACTACCTATACACTTACGGCCTACAATGGAGCCTGTTCCGATACAGAAACCGTTGTTGTGCATATTACACCCGGTTTAACCGTTGCACTTACACCTGTCAATGCAAGCTGCCATGGCCTCAACGACGGATCGGCTACTTCACAGGTCAGCGGCGGGGCGCCGGCTTACACCTATTCCTGGAACACCATCCCTGTGCAAACAACGGCCAATGCTACCGGTTTACTTGCAGGCTCATACACCCTGCTGGTGACCGATCAAAGCAATTGCACCAATACACAAACTGTTACCATTACCGAACCCCCTTTGCTCAGTGCATCCATTGCTGGTGATTCATCTGTATGCTCAGGAAACAATGCAACAATAACGGCCAGCGCTGCCGGAGGAACAAGCCCGTACACCTATACCTGGAGCAATGGCTTAAATCCTGTAGTCAGCCAAACTGTAACACCGGCCAGCACCACTACGTATAGCCTTACCCTTACCGATAACAAGGCCTGTACAGCCAACGCAACTTTTACCGTGAACGTATTGCAAAAACCAACCATAGCATTTACAAAAAGCGACAGCGCCTGTGTGCCGCTCAACGCCAGCTTTACGAACGCAACACAAAACGCTACTTCCATTGTATGGAAATTCGGTGATGGAACTGTTTCTTCGTTACCAAACCCGGTACACGTGTATTCGGTACCTGGCTGGTACAATGTAACTTTAATAGCCACCAACAATGGTTGCACCGATTCGCTTGTAAAAAACAAATACATACATGTCTTTCCGCAGTCCCACGCAGCACTTACTGCAAGCCCTGCAACAGTGTCGGAACTGAGCTCTGAAATTATAGTCACAAATTTGTCTACCGCCTACGACACCTGTAAACTTTACTTTGGCGACAGCACGGCCGTTACCGATTGTATGCACCCTTCGCATATTTATGCAGGTACCGGCGTTTACACCATTACCTTAATTACTGTAACAGATAAAGGTTGCAACGACACTGCCCGCATCCAGGTCATGGTGGAACCTGAAACCACGTTTTATATTCCTGAAGCTTACACCCCCAACGAAGATGGGCACAACGATGTGTTTATGGCTTACGGCACCAATATTAAAACATTCGAAATGTATGTGTACGATCGCTGGGGCAATCTGATTTACAGCAGCGACGACATCAACAAAGGCTGGGACGGAAAATTAAACGGCAACAAACTACAGGAAGATGTTTACGTGTACAAAATAAAATACAGCGATTACAAAGACCGTAAAAAAGGTAAAAACGGAAGGGTTACACTTATCCGTTAAGTCTGTTTAAGTCTGCATACACCTGATTCGGATTTTTCCTGGCCTTTCATTTTCCACTCACCCGATACACCTTGCTATGCTTAATAAGCAGGGCTTGCACCCGATTGTACTTCTGAAAAATTGTTTTTCAAAATCCTTTACTCAGTTCAAAAAAACACACAAAGGGAATTGAATCTGCTGATCCGAAAAGTTACCTCCTCTTAAAGTATCCCGAATTAGAACCTGGTAAAATGCGACACAAATTGTTCACGTTTGTCTGCCTGACATTGACATTTATGTTTCATAATTGGTTTGTATTAGGAAATAAATTTCATTCGAAACATTAATAAACAAAGGAGTTTCAGTGCTTCGAATGAAATTTCCTGTACGCAGACTTTAATTTGTCATAAAAATTATTCGCTGACATTATAGCGATGGAATGATTCGCGCGTATTACTTTTGAATTGTAATTACAACATGATTTGAATTCAATAAAAGTTCTTTGAACCTTTCGCCGGAGATAATCAGGAACCTCGCCTTCCCGAAATTTATGTGTTTCTGTTTTATTTTCAACGATGGTTCAAAGCACCTGCTGAGCTTACAGGACAATGAATTGGGACCTTAACCATTAATTATTAACCTGTTTTAAACCAAAGAACACCATGAAAAAAACCTTGAGTTTATTTATTGTGCTAAGCACTTTTTTTGTACAGGCACAAGTGCGGCGTAATATCAATAGTTACACTGCAACAGAAAGATCCACACTGGCCGGGCTCATGATGGACTACATCAGTGCCGCCGTTGTGGAAGACCACTGCGTTCATCAAATGATTACAGGAGGGCACATTCACTCAGACTTTGATTTCCTTCCATTTCACAGAATATACCTTGAAGGAATGGAAGACTTTTTAATAAAGAACGGTTACCCTCAGTTTGTCCCACTTCCAAAATGGGATCCTGCAGGCGCAGTTCCGAATGAGTTGCGGGTGGTTGACCCGAATTGTGGTGATGCCGCGTGTGACGCAGCCCATCCTGCAAGCTCCTGCGGTTCACCTGTAAACTGGACCCCGGCACAAACCCTGCCTGTATTTTTAACTTTGCCCGTCAAGCCCGGAGTCAACAATGATATCTGCGACTGGAACATGAACCCCACATCCCCCACAGCGCCAGGCTTGCCCGACTGTTGCCCTACAGGGCTAAGCAGGGAAATTGAAAACCCCTATCACAACCCTGTGCATGGTGCAATGGGAGGAGTGATGGGTAATTTCCGTTCTCCGGCACTTCCGATTTTCTGGTTGTGGCATGCTTTTGTAGATGACCTTTGGAAAAGCTGGGAATGTACGTGCCCGCAATCGACTACAAAACCGGTGGATTTGTGGATGAAGGACAATCATAAAATAGTGCAGAGTGAACGCGACAGAGGGGAAGAACCGAATATAGACACCGATCCCATGTGGATAAGCAAAGATATATGGGTGCGGAATCAACCCGATGGTGTGGCCAATCAAAACAGTGAAAACCCTGAATATCAAAGCGGGCAACCCGTATTTGTTTATGTAAGGGTCCGCAACAGAGGTTGCTCGCCTTCGCTGGGAACAGAACAAATAAGACTGAATTGGGCCAAAGCCAACACCGATTTAAGCTGGCCGGCCAACTGGAACGGAAGCAGTGTATTTAGCAACGGACAACTGATGGGCAACCTGATCGCCACCAAAACCATCACAACCCCAATTGCCGCAGGTGGCCAGCAAATTATTGAATTTGCCTGGTTCCCGCCCAATCCCGATGATTATGCCGTTGTAACTCCCGAACCCTGGCATTTTTGTCTGCTGGCAAGAATTGAAGCCACAAACGACCCCATGACTTTTGTTGAAACCACCGATGTAAATGCCAATACTAAAAACAACAACAACATTGTGTGGAAAAACATTAGCATCGTCAACAATATTCCGGGAATAAGCATTGGCCCCGAAGGTGAAATTTTGTGCGACAAATTAATAGAAAGTATTGGCGTAGCAGCGGTAGTTACAAACCCTTCGAGTCAAAAAGAAATTTTTGATATTACTTTCAAGGTTCCTGAAACAGACCTGGGCCATTGCGATAAATTAAATTGTCCTTATATCAATGAAAAAACCACCATGGTCATCGACGTTTTCGGAGTACCCAAAACCATCGTCGTATCAAATATACATGGTAAACACCAGACACCAATTACCAGAGAAGGCACAGTTGTGCTGGCTATGGATAAAAAGCTGTATGATAAATGGGTACTGGGCGGAAAAATGGGCACCGGGTTTATTGAAATGGGACAGTCTGCCTGTCACAATTTAACCAACCCTGTGCCACCCATTGCAACGGATAAAAAATTATTTCAACTCACCTGTGCAACTGCCGACTTCCAGAACATTTCATTCAACAGTAAAGAAGCTCTTCCGGCTACGCTTTTGGTATTGTATCCGATTACTCCTGTATCCGCAAAAAAGGAGTTCAAATATGATATCATTCAAAAAAAGAACTCCAACAAAAAGATAGTAGGTGGTGTCCGGTATGAGTTGAAAAAACCAAATTGCCTTCAGAAAGGAGTGGGTGCAGGTTTAGATCAGACTATAGACAAAGGTTGCAGCGCAAACCTGCATGCCGCTCCGAACCTGGATTGTGCCAATTACTGGTGGTTGAACCAAAATGGAACAATCATCGCTCAAAATGCAGCTGTAGCCGTGGCGCCCCTGATTACCCAAACCTATACACTCAAAACTGTTTCGCCCGAAGGTTGCATCAGTCAGGACCAGGTGAAGGTAAATGTGACAAGCTACAACTGTTCAATCACCGGAGGCAGGATAAATAGCAACAATACATCGGACTTAAATAACAAAGAAATTTTCAGCATTGCACCCAACCCTGCAACTGAGTTTGTAAAAGTAAATTACAACATTGAAAATTTCAAAACGGCTTACATTAGTATACTTAGGGCAGACCTTTCGGAAGTAAAAACAGTTCGTTTGAATGCTGAAACAACGGAAATGCAAATAGGTATTTCGGAATGTGCACCGGGATTGTACATTGTAAATTTAATTGGCGACGGGCTTGTAATTGCAAAGAAAACCCTTGTTGTGGTCAAATAATTAAACATATACATCCTAAACCAAAGGCGAAATTTTCGCCTTTGGTTTTTACCTGCCCCCAAACGCCATCCTCATTTATTCACAGGAGTCTGTTGCAATTTGTATTGTAAAATGTTGAGTACCTGTCCAAAAATAATACCGGCTACAGAGTAGTCTGACATTCTTAGTACAGTAATAGTACAGGCAATTACGGCTACAGCGCAGCCAAACTGCTTAATGTGTTTTGGTCCTGTTAATAATATCAATACAAACAATATTTGTTGTATTATTACAGTCTGCTTCCGTTCAAATTTTTCCCGAACACAATTGTATAAATACACAAAACCATGCGTACAATTATTAAATACCTTTTGTTTATTTCTGCCCTGTCACCATTGAATAGCATTCAGGCGCAATGGTATCAGGTCAATTCAGGCACAAGCCATGACATTGCCGATATGTATTTTTTAACTGATTTAAACGGGTATGCAGTTGGCACCACCTGTATAATGAAAACAAGCGATGGAGGGGAAAACTGGAACCTCCTTATTCAGGATACTTCCCTGGTGTATGATTTAAGCATTGTAACAAATTCCGACAGCGTATTTTGTTTTGGCCAGGACAATTGGGGGACAATGTATAAATGGACCATCCCCCATAATTCAAACACTTGCACCAAAACAAAAATAAATTATTTACCGCTCGATCCTGTGTGGTTTGACAACGACATCTGGTTTGTGAACAACGGCTTGTCGAAATACAACAATGGAAACCCTCTTCCTGTTTTACCGGGGGTAGACAATTTTTATGTTAAAAATGCATGTATTTCAGCATCCACTGCAACACATATTTTTACGAGCTATGATGCCGGACTGAATTGGCAAAGCAAACAGTTTTCGGCCTCTTCCTTAACATCCGCACCCTACCAATCCCATTTTAACGGCGGAGACACCTTGCTGGCCGTTACAAATTACCCCACAGTTGTACATTATTCCTTTGATGGGGGTTTGTCGTGGAATTTTGTTCACACCACCGATGGACTGTATTTTAATATTATTGACGCCAGGTATTTTATAGCATTAAATTTCTTTTCTCCGAATACTAAAATATACAAAACCATCAATACAGGGCAATCCTTTACCTACGATTCCGTTGCGAACCCGGTCAGCAAATGTTATTTTCAATCTGAAAAAAACGGATTTGTATATGGAAAAAACGGTGTTATTTATAAAACTTCCAGCGGAGGGGGATTGAGCAATACAGTTGTTACAACAGATCTCCGGAACAAAATCAGCATCTCACCAAACCCTGCAAAGGAAAGCATCAAAATAGAATTGAAGGAAGGGATTGTAATCAAAAAAATTATGCTCTACGATATACAGGGCAAATTAGTGAAAGAATTTAATGCCGCAGAAAAATTACTTAAAATAAATGACCTTCCTCCCGGACAGTGTTTTCTTTATTTTGAAACAAACAAAGGGACATTGAAAGAGAAATTAATCATAGAGTAATCCTTCCGGAAATCCATTCGTGTTAACTTAAGCTTGAAGGGTTCCTCTCACTCCCTTACCTTCTTATATTCTCACTCTCTCACTTTTTTTAACTTAAGCACCTCTCCGATTGATTTTCCACTGATACGGCTTTCGAGCCAGGAAATAAAATCAAAGTATTCAAATACATTTTTTTCGAAAGGGTCTTTTTTCAGGACGATCAATTCATCCCTTAACTTTTTTAATACATCCACCTGGCTCTTTTTATTGTTGATGGCAATAGCCGATTTAATAAAATTCATCACCGTTCGTTCAAACCTAAACAAACGCTGTTTGTCGTGTAAATAGCGGTAGGTAGACTTCAGGTTGTATTCTAACAAATCTGCATTTCCCAGTTCAAAATGAATAAATAAGTAAATGATACGGGCCATGCAATAAGAGTCTGTTTTTAAATCGGCATCAGCCTGGTTCAAAAACAGGTTTAAACTTTTCAAGGCTTTCTTCGGATCACCGGCTCCGATATAAGCACTCAGCGTATTGAACAATACATAATTTCTTTCCACATACATCGTTTGTGTTTCAGTAAAACGATCTTCCAGTTCCTCCATTTCCTTCGAATCATTTTTAATCAGCACTAAGGCTTTGTCAAAATGCCCGGCCTGGTTGTATTGCATCAGCCGGAATATATACAACCAGTACTTTACATGCTCCTTTAATTGTGTGGAATTGAGTTCAAGCGCTTCCAGGCGGCTCAGCAACAGCTTAAACCGCCCGGTATCCTTTACATGCAAACTCAGCAATATAGCATTGGCCATCGCACGGGCATAGGTCATTTTTTCCGTCTTTTGAAAACCCGGAGAGGCCTCAAAACAGTTGAATTGTTTGTTAAAATTTTCAGCACTCTTTTCAAAATTGCCCGATAAAAAATTATACAAACCATGTATATAATAATACCTGATTTTAGAATCAAAGGTGATGGCATTCTTTTCATCCTTCAGGAAAGTAACCTGCATACTTTTATCTAATTCCACCTGCTCGTTTTTACTTCTTACAAATTCCGTAATGCGGTTCCACTTTATAAAACCCAGGTGTTCTTTTTCAAAAGCCAGTTGGTTGTCTATCTTACTCACCAGGCCGGGGATCGTTTTCCTCAGCTCATCAATGTGCTGGGTCAGGCCACTTACATTGTTTTCGGCTGTAAGCAATTCCGTTTCTAATTTATTAATGTGGATAATATCCGTAAACCGTTCGTGTTCCTGCGCCAGCTTTTTTGCCCGGTACAGGGCTTTGCGGCTTAAGCCGTTCAACGACTTATCAAGGCATATTCTGAACTCAAGCAGGTGGGCATTCATTTCTCCTTCCACCGAATGGGTACCGTGGTACACCCGCAGGCATTCCATCACCTTTAGCAACAAATGCCTTTTTTCCTGCGCAAAAAATTTTAGTTGCAGCCGCTCCTTTATCTTTTTTTCATCGTATTCTTTTTGTTTTTCAATCAATTCAAACAGGGCCACATAGCGTTTTTCATCCGCAGGGTACATCAGCGATGAATACAATTTAAAATACCTTTTTTCACTTTGAGTGAGACTGTGAATGAGTTCAAAAAGAGCATCTGTTTTCTTCATTTGAGATATTATTTATTTATACCATGAATATAGTATTTATAAGGCTAAATAGCAATATATGGTCAATTGAATACCCTATATTTTACAAACTACGGTTGGGCTATTGGAGGCAAGTCCGCTAATTTAGCTCCATACAAAAAACAAAGCCATGTTAACCCACAATCAACTTAACAATACTACGACAAGTACAGCAAGTGAAAAACATTTAAGTGTACGCAGTCCTTTGGATGGAAAATTATTGGCCAGCCTGAAAGAAAGCAACAAAGCAGAATTGAATGAACTGACCGGCCTTGCACAGAAAGCATTTATACACTGGTCGGCTACGCCTGTGAAAGAGCGTGTGCAGGTGTTTTACAACTACTTAAGTCTGTTAAGAGAAAACAAACAGCAATTGGCTCAGCTGGTGCAGCTCGAAAACGGGAAAACCTTAGACGAGGCCAGCGCAGAAATTGAAAAAAGCATTGAGCTTACTGAGTTTGCCTGTTCATTGCCGCAATTGTGTGCAGGGCAGACGATGGAAGTAAGCAAAGGAGTAGAATGCAAAACCATTTACAGTCCCCTGGGAGTGGTAGCCTCCATAGCCCCATTTAATTTTCCACACATGGTGCCGCACTGGACCCTTCCCAATGCCCTTGTGTTAGGAAATACAATGATACTAAAGCCTTCGGAGCTTACCCCATTAAGTAGTCTGAAAATAGCAGAGATGCTTGAATCCTGTGGATTACCAAAAGGTGTATTGAACATAGTAAACGGAGGAAAAGAAATAGTGGAAGCCATCTGCGACCACCCGGACATCACGGCTGTTTCATTTGTAGGTTCCACACCGGTTGCGAAAATTGTTTACAAACGTGCAACAGGAAATTATAAAAAAGCCCTGGCTTTGGGTGGGGCCAAGAATCACCTGCTGGTATTACCCGATGCCCATCCGGACATGACAGCTGGTAATGTTGTTGCTTCTATGTCGGGTTGCGCCGGACAACGCTGCATGGCCGCTTCGGTCATGCTGGCCGTAGGAAACGTGGATCACATCATTACTAAAATGTGTGATGAAGCCCGTAAAATTATTCCCGGGCAAAACCTGGGCGCCGTAATCAGCGCCAAAGCCAAAGAACGTATAGAACATTACATTACTTCCGCCGAACAACAGGGTGCAAAAATACTGGTAGACGGAAGGAACAGCCTTGTAAGAGGAAAAGAAAAAGGGTATTACGTTGGTCCCACAATCATTGACCACGTGAGCCCCGAAATGAGTGTGGCCACCGAAGAAATATTCGGCCCTGTTATTTCCATCATCCGGGTGAACAGTTTAGAGGAAGCCCTGGCCATCGAAAACAAAAACCCCTTCGGTAATGCAGCTGGTGTTTTTACTCAAAGCGGGGCCCTGGCCGACAGGGTGATTAAACAGGTAAGCGCAGGCATGGTGGGTGTAAATGTGGGTGTGCCTGTTCCGCGTGAGCCTTTCTCATTTGCCGGATGGAACGATTCAAAATTCGGAAGCGGGGACATCACCGGTGAAAGCTCCATCGGCTTCTGGACACAGCTCAAAAAAATTACCACCAAATGGAACCCCGAGGCAAAGGTGAATTGGATGAGTTAACGATTAGCTGATGTGATGATTAGCTAATGGGGAAACAGGTATATAAAACCTGATAGGTTGATGATGAAAAGCCAAAAGCCAAAAAAGAAACAGGTAAGTGAGAGGGTAAGAAAGTGAGAGAGTGAGAAAGAAAGAAAGAAAGAAGTTACTTGAATTACCCTCTGTAAATTATTAACAGGATTGTATATTAAATCACAACATCTCTATACTATTATCTCAATACTCAATACTAACATCTCACATCTCAATACTCACATCTCACATCTCAATACTAATATAAATATGCAGACACTTACACAAAATACAAGCACCGTGGTTCAGGATTGTTTAGACCACACTCTTTTTCCCTGGGCCAAACAGGCAGGTTTTAAACCCCTGGAAATAGACTATGCACAGGGCGTACATTTTTACACAACAGACGGAAAAAAATACCTCGACTTTTCATCGCAGCTGATCAATATGAACATTGGTCACGGTAACGCCGAAATTTTGAAAGCAGTAACAGAACAAATGCAACGCTTTAGTTTTGTTACACCGGCCAGCGCTTACGAACTAAAAGCAGAACTCGGCAAAAAACTGGCTGCAATAGCTCCTGGCAATTTAAACAAAGTATTCTATACCGTAGGTGGGGCCGAAGCGAATGAAAATGCCATCAAAATTGCCCGCCTCGTTACAGGCAGACATAAAATAATTACACTTTACCAGTCTTATCACGGGGCCACGTATGGGGCTATTGCTTTAAGCGGGGACCCGCGTAAATTTCCGGTAGACAAAAGCCTGATGCCCCATGTTGTGCATATTGAAAACCCGCATTTTTACCGCTGCCCCTGGGGTACTACAAACGAAGAGACCTGTAAGGAAAAAGCCTTAGAACAATTGGAACGTGTAATTAAATACGAAGGCGAAGAAAACATTGCCGCTATTTTGCTCGAAGGGGAATCGGGCACTTCGGGTTGTTTGAAATACCCCAAAGGCTACTGGAAAGGTGTGAGTGCAATTGCTAAAAAGTACGGCATACTTACTATTTCCGACGAGGTCATGAGTGGCTTCGGTAGAACAGGGAAATGGTTTGGTGTTGAAAACCACGGTGCCTGCCCGGATATAATGACCATGGCCAAAGGCATTACCGGCGGTTACCTGCCCCTGGGTGCTGTAATGGTAAACGATGAAATTGCTGCTTTCTTTAACCACCATGTATTGCCATTGGGTTTAACCAACGCCGCCCACCCGGTGTGCCTGGCTGCTGCACTGGCCGCTATTAAGGTGTATGAAACGGGAGGCCTGCTTGAAAATGCAACAAAAATGGGGGACTACATTGAACAACATTTATTCGAAATTCAGAAGCACCATCCTTCTGTAGGCGATGTAAGAATAACCGGCTTGCTTGGTTGCTTAGAATTGGTGAAAAACAAAAACACCAGAGAACCAATGGCCCCCTTTAACGCCAAAGCCGGCGAAATGGAAGCCATGAATAAACTCTCTGCAAGATTAAATGAGAGTGGCTTATTTACCATCCTAAGGTGGAATTATTTATTCGTAGCCCCTCCGCTTATTATCAACCGGGAAGCAGCAGACCATGGCTTAACCATAATTGACGAAGCCCTTGAACTAACGGATAAGTATTGCAAGTGATACCGGCTTAAGTTTATTTGTTCTCTCGTTTATTCGTTCGCATGTTACCTGTTAACTAAAAAACGAATGAACAAATAAACAAGTGAACTTTTAAATAACACCGGATTCATTTATCTAAACTCCATCTCTTTATGGCTTATGGTTTATTACTTATGGCTTTTAAAAAAATAAATATGCGCGAAAGAATTAAACACATAATTGAGACCGAACAACAAAACTACATCAACGAATTAATGGAGTTTTTAAAAATCCCTTCAGTCAGCACAGACAAGAGTTATTTGAAAGGCATACGGGATGCTGCGGATTTTTTGTTAGCAAAATTAAAAATGGCCGGAGCGGACAAAGTAGAATTGTTTGAAACAAAAGGCCACCCTGTTGTGTATGCAGAAAAATGTATTGACGAAAATTTGCCAACCGTATTAATTTACGGGCACTACGATGTACAACCCCCCGACCCCCTTGAATTGTGGAACAGTCCACCCTTTGAACCCACAATACGTGACGGAAAAATTTATGCCCGCGGTGCCTGCGATAACAAAGGGCAATTGTACATGCATGTAAAAGTGCTGGAACTCTTAACGAAGCTCAACACTTTTCATTGCAACCTTAAATTTTTATTTGAGGGGGAGGAAGAAACAGGTTCTGTTTCGTTGAGCACTTTCATTCAGCAACACGCCGAAATGCTGAAGGCAGACGTACTTTTAATATCCGACACGGCTCTGATCAGCAACGAACAACCCGCCATTATCACCGGCTTAAAAGGAATTTGTTACGCCGAAATAGAAGTCAGCGCACACCCCTGCGACCTTCATTCGGGTATATACGGAGGGGTAGTGGCCAATCCGGCAAATGCTTTGACTAAAATACTTTCGCGCTTGCAGGACGATGCTGGTAAAATTATGATCCCCGGTTTTTACGAAGGCATTTTTCCGGTAACTGATGAAGAAAAAAAAGCAATGAACACAGCCGGTTTTAAAACAGAAGGCTTTGATCCTCTGCATTTGTTACAGGAAAACGAAACGTATACCCTTGCCGAAAAAACAGCTTTCCTTCCTACGCTTGACATTAACGGCTTGTGCAGCGGGTACACCGGCGAAGGGGCGAAAACGATTATCCCTTCTTCGGCTAAAGCCAAGCTTTCTATGCGGCTTGTCCCCGGACAATCCTGGAGAAAAATTGCCCGCTCATTAAAAGCTTACATTCAACACATCGCCTCCCCGCACATAAAAGTGGAGCTGCGTATTTTAACCGCTTGCGATGCAGTGCTGACCCCCGTTCACTCCAAAGCTTTCAGGGCGGCTTCTACAGCCCTGAGCCAGACATTTGGGGTAGCGCCCCTGCCTGTAAGAATAGGCGGCACTATTCCGGTTGTGAGGATGTTTAAAGATATACTGAACATTCCTTCCCTGTTAATGGGTTTTGGTCTGGACTCCGATAACATCCACTCACCCAACGAACACTTCGGTATTTCCAATTTCTTAAAAGGCATTGAAACTGTTCCCCTGTTTTTTGAACACTTTGCTTTGATGAACAAGAGGGAGATGGTGTTTGAAACGAGAACTCAATTAAACGTTCAATAGTTTACACGTTCATTTGTTCAATAGTTTGCATGAACTGTTAAGCGAAGAAACAAAAGAGCAAATAAAGCATTTCATCTGCGAGGAATAAAAAAAACAAGGACTGGCTGATAAAGAAATAAAAACGAATAAACAGATAAACTAAACAATATGAAAACAACAACTCTTCAAAAAATCAGCAGACTTATAATCATAGTAATTATACTTGGCTCAGGCCTTAACTCAAAAGCTCGGGCACAAAGTCTGCCTCCGCAAATTATTGCCGATTCCCTGCAGGCCATACTCAACAGGTCATTGCCAACAGGCGTTCAAAACCCCGGTGCAGTGGTAAGTGTATATGTTCCCGGGCAATGGGCCTGGTCGGGTGCGGCTGGTCATTCCATTTCGGGTTTAACGGGCGCTTATCCTGCAACAGCTGCCAGCCCCAACGATAAATTCAGGGCCGGAAGCATTACAAAAAACTTTATGGCGACCGCTGTTTTAAAATTAGAAGAAGCCGGCCTTTTAAGTTTGCAGGATACAATAGGAAAGTATTTAAGCTCTACTTTGATAAACGATACAATTAACAGCAGCGCGCCAGTCACCATTTATGAATTGCTGAACCACACTTCGGGTATTGCCAACTCGGCCGATAACACGGCTTGCCAGCAAAATGCACTGAATAATCTTACTCAGGTATTTTCGCTTGAAGAAGCAGTTTTTTGCGGGGCCAGCCAGGGCGAAGTGTTTCCTCCCGGTTTTGCCTGGGACTATTCAAATACCAATTATTCCCTGCTGGCTATGATTATTCAAAAAGTCAGCGGGCAAACATCCAAAGATTATATTACCCAACACATTCTTACACCTTTGAATTTAACAGACACTGAATTTCCGACAACTGACCAGATTACAAGTCCACATTTGGGATGCTACTGGAACATTGGCGCATGGGTAGACATGACCATCGTTGATCCGACATTGTATTGGGGCTGGGCTGATATTGTTTCAACAACAACCGACCTGAATAAATTTTATTCGGCTTTAAGGTCAGGACAGGTGCTGAGTCCGGCTTCTCTTACAAAAATGATGACAATCGCCCCAAGCGCGTTTGATTATGGTTTGGGCACAGAATTTTTTCAATTGGGCAACACGAATTACTTCGGGCATTCAGGCGAAGTGGGCAACAGCAGCGGGATGTTTTTTGCGGATATAAACAGCAGCCTTTACCCGGATGGGTATTATGTAAGCTACAATTACAATTACCAGGGTGTTGATTTGTTTAATGCTATTGATTTGCCGGTGTATAATTTTATGTTGTCCGGAATCACTGGTATATCAGCTGTTCAGCAGGATGTAATGAAAATAAAAACCTATCCGAATCCGGCACAGGATAAAATTAGTTTTGAGTTTGTTGCAGGGAAAGAAAGTAAAACGACCCTTGAATTAATTGATAGCAAAGGACTTTTGGTGAAAACTATTTCTTGTATTTTAAACAAAGGAAACAATAAGTTTGAATTGAATGTAAATGAACTGGCTTCGGGAATTTATACGTACAGAGTACAAACCAACCTGGGAGTGTGTACCGGGCGGATTGAAGTAATAAACTAATTGAACGATTGAACGCTTTTTTATTTCTTATCTTTAGCGGCTCAATCCATTCTGTTTGAACAACGAAAAAAATAAGCCGGCAAGCGATGAACAGCAATTTCTGGAAGGCCCCCAATCAAGGCTAAGCGACTTGTTTTTTACCCTTAAAGTAATCCGTGATTTTATAAGAGGTTTCAGGGCCTTTCATTTTCTGGGGCCTTGCGCCACTGTGTTTGGTTCGGCGCGTTACAAAGAAGGCCATGAATTTTATGAACTGGCCAGGCAAATTGGAGCCAGGCTATCGCAATTGGGTTTTACTGTAATGACCGGTGGCGGGCCCGGCCTGATGGAAGCCGCCAACCGTGGGGCAAAAGAAGCCTGGGGTCGTTCGGTGGGCTGCAACATTGTATTGCCCATGGAACAGGACCACAATCCTTACCTCGATAAATGGGTGAACATCGAATACTTTTTTGTTCGTAAAGTTTTGCTTTCAAAATACTCCTACGCCTTTGTGGTAATGCCCGGAGGCTATGGAACCTTAGACGAATTTTTTGAAGCCATCACCCTGATCCAGACAAAAAAAATAAAACAATTTCCAATCGTACTGATGGGCAAAGCTTATCACAAGGATTTGTATACCCACCTGCAGAACATGGTCAAAGCAGGAACAATTTCCATGCACGACCTGGACTTATTTTTGTTTACCGATACCGTTGAAGAGGCTGCCCTGCATATAAAAAAATACGCCATCGAACAATTCGGACTGCATACCAGGAAAAAGATAATTCCAATAAAAGTGTTGGGTGAAAAGGAGTAGGGGATTGTTTAAATTGTTTTTTCAAATACCTATAAAAACTTACATTTGTTGCATGAGAAAATCAATTGGCCTTGTCCTCTTCCTCTTTTTGGTACATGCAGGTGTCGCCCAGCACGACGCTGTAAGCGCGGCACAGTCGCCTGCAAATGAACACGGATTAGTGAAATGGTTAGACTTTAAAGAAGCCCAGGAACTAAATAAAAAACAAGCCAAACCTTTTTTAATTGATGTATACACCGACTGGTGCGGCTGGTGCAAGCACATGATAAAAACCACTTACAGCGATCAGGGGATAGCCAATTATGTGAACCTGTATTTTTACCCCGTTAAATTTAACGCCGAAACAAAAGACACCATAGCATACAACGGAGTGAAGTATGTAAACACGGGCACCGAAAAAAAATCGCCCCATCAGCTCGCTGTAAAATTATTAGGAACCCAGTTGTCTTATCCTTCCACCATTTTTGTATCCAATAATTTTCAATTCAATTTACTTTCACAAGGGTACCTTGAAGTGAGAAAAATTGAACCGCTTTTAATTTATACGGTTGAAAACGTTTTTCGCACCACGGCTTACGAAGACTTTAAAGTAAACTTTGAAAGAACATTTTACGATACCACAAAAATTACTCCCACGGTGAAGTGGTACAGCATGAGTGAAGCCCTTGAACTGCAAAAAAAGAAACCAAAAAAAATAATAGCAGACATTTACACCGGTTTTTGCAATTCGTGCAGGGTGATGAACAAAACAACGTTTAGCGATCCGAAATTAGCGGAGTACATCAACGAACATTTTTACTTAGTTGATTTTAATGCCGAATCAAAAGACGCTGTTGTGTTTAATGGTGCAAATTACCAGAACAAGGGGGCAAATGGCTTCCCCTTTCATTCGCTGGCACTGGCCTTAACCCGAAATAGTTTTGTACTTCCTTCTTTAACTGTGCTGGACGAAAAATTACAAATCGCGGATGTTGTTTCTTTTTACCTTTCCGGTAAAGCCATTGAGCCTATTGTACATTACTTTGGCGACAATGAATACAAAACATTGAAATGGGAAGAGTACTTAAAAAAGAAACAAGAAGTCAAAAAAGAAAAGCCAGGGATTAAATAAAAATGACTCCTTGCTAAACTCACCAAAAGAAGTTTTTTCAGCTACTCAACCTGAAAGCGCAAGAGGTCAATGTCAAAACAAAAAATACCTTGAAGTAATAGTAAACGAGGCTTTGCTGTAATTGTCCTTTACAGGGTCCGGGTAACTGCGCCTGCAATGCAGGGGTTTAGAACGTTTGCGGGTACCTGTGCCTGACGCAGGTTGTAATTTAAACAAAGTGCGTTTTTTATTTCGTATTTCTATATTCATAAGCCGGAACAAATCCAATAAATTTTGCAGGTTACCTGGAAGCAGTACATTTTTTTTCCTTTCTGTTTTCCTGTAGCTTGTTTTTAATAACCATCAGCAAACTATTCCTGACCACCTGTAGTTCTTTTACTCCCATGTTTTTCAACTTTTCCGGTGAGTAGAGGCAATAGTTGCACTGTAGTATATTTTTGATTAAAAAGTTCTTTTCATCCATATACATGTACTTCATTCCCTCACATTTAGTTGTGCAGTAATATGCTGCATTTTTTCTGCCCCAAAATTACAGCGCCTGGTATGTTATCAAAACCAATAATGCTTACCGAATTAAATGTTGAAAGCAGGATAAATGAGCCGGAATGCTTTCGGAACCTTTGTAATTACAGGCCTTTTGTTATTTTTTAAATAAGGATTTGAAAACAGGACTGAACATTGTTGTTGTATTAAAAAAAGACAGGAAGCATAGTGTAAGTACCCCGGTGGTTTTTTTGCAACGCATCAAACCGTTCAACAAACAATTGCTTTAACCACTTATTAAAAACATACGACCAGCTGTGTGAAAAGCCCCGCCACTTAACCGGCCTGTTTTTTGTATAGAAACCCTTGTATTCCTTTATTTTAAAGGGCACCCGGGGGCTTTTCCCTGTTTTCGCCGGGGCTGTTCCATCGACCCGCAGGGGGACTATTTTAACTATTTTTGTGAAAACCCCGCCCATAATTAATAGCCCCTCCCCCCTGGGTTTGAATTTCATAATCTATAAAATCTTAAACCGCAACAACATGAAAACATCATTACTGATGATGGCTGCAGTGCTCTCTACTTGTATGAGCGTTACTGCCCAGACAGACAAACAAACCAGCCCGGCTTTGATAACAACTCAACAGGCTAAAATTTTACAAGCCGATGCAGAGATCATTTTCTCTGTGAAAAACCTTCAGCCCAAAGTAAACAACCCCAACAAAGTACAGGCGGGGCTTTACAAAAGAATGGCTACATCCAGCAATGCCTTTACCGTGGCCCAGGCTTATACAAGAAATTGCCTGACCTACAATAAAAACATTAATGCGGTCATGTTTACCCATCGCAAAAGTGTTGAGTGGGCTTTTACTACTCCCGCAGGAGCTAATTCTGGAACCATTCAGTCTACCTGGACCACCAACAATGGTACTTCCTTCGATTCAACAATTGTATTTGTTGACGGTACCAACCTGGGGCGTTACCCGGGTGCTGCAATATACAGCCCGACCGGCAACACAACGGCTTCAGGAGCAAAAACAGTGGTAGCAGGAAGAACCACCGGAGGAACAGGCTGGACAGGAAATTATTTTACTTTCGGGCCTTTAACAACAAGTACAATAACCACGACCAATCAATTTTACCTGGCCAATTATGCTACCAACAGTACCGGTGGAAACAGCCTGGGTGGGCATTTTGCAAACCCTGCGAATTGTATGCAGGAAGCCAACGGAACTATATGGAATGCAGCCAGCCTGTATGCCGGCGATATTAATGGAACCACAGGTGCTACTCAATTGTTAAGCGGTATTGAAGTAATTAAAGCTTCAACAAGCGACAACGGGGTTTCTTTTGTATGGAAGTCTGACTCTATTAAACCGGCCTTTATGGTACGTGCAGACGGCTCAAACATTGTTTGGGGCGATCCGGTGCTTGCATTCTCTCCCGACGGGCAGACAGGGTATGCTGTGATAAATGGAATTGAAGCGGGTGCAACAGGCTCCAGAAGAGCTTACCAGCCTATAGTGTATAAAACAAGCAACGGCGGAAACACCTGGTCCCAGGTAAATGCAGCCTACGATTGGGCTGCAGGACAAAACCCCTGCCTGATGGCAACTATCCCGCCTGTACAAACAAACCCCAACTTAGCCAAGCCCTGGTTTTCATCCGATTATGGATGGGATGCTACGGTAGACAATACCAACCGCCTGCATTTAATTTGTGTGGTGAATGGTTGTGGAAGCGATCACAACGACTCCCTGGCTTCGCGTTACGCCTACGATTATAAAACACGTTTTCCATATATCTGGGACTTAGTAACAACTGGCAACGGCACCTGGTCAGAATACTTAGTAGACTCTTTAATTACCAGCGAACTTACCACAAAACAGGCCGAAAACCCCTGGACATCGCCGGCCGGTAGTGCCGACCCTAAATTAGAATACGACAACCGCATTCAGGTTTCGCGCACCAGCGATGGCACACGTATTTTTGTGGGCTGGTCCGATTCAGATACCAACCTTACCGGAAATATTTACAACATCAGTCCTGATATTTATTTTAAAGCCATTAATGCAGGTAACTTAAACATGGCGGCTAAAATAAATATAACCAATGGTATTGGCGATTGCCACTTTATGATGATGTCGGACATTGCCATGGAGCCTGCTCCGGGCCAGTACCAAGTGCCTTTCACCTATACCACAAATGGAAACTGGAATTCTGAAACAGCAGTTACTCACTATTATGTAAACGATGCGGTGGTGGCCGATGCGGCAATTAGTACACCTTATACCTGTCATTTTATTGGGATCAGCGAAAGCAAAGGTGCCATTGAATCTGTTGCGCAAAACTTTCCTAATCCTTTCGACAACAACACAACGGTTAAAGTCAGCCTGAAGTCTGCGGAAGACATTCAATTAAGTGTATACAATACAATGGGGCAAATGGTAGCTTACAAAGCTGTTAAAGGCAGTGCCGGCGTCAACAACATGACTGTTGATGCCTCGAATTTAATTTCGGGAATTTATTTTTATACCATCCGTGTGAACGGAAACGTGATTACTAAAAAAATGACCGTTCAGAAATAACAGGAATTTAGTTGAACTAAGTGGAGTTTAGTTTAAATTAAACAATGTTACAAATTCAACCGTGTACATTGACTAAAACCACCTAAGGGTTTGCCAAAAGCAAACCCTTTCGTTTTGTTTTAATTTAAGCAGGTTTATACCGGGCACTCATATTAGCAAGCCTTGCGGGGCTCCCGGTGATAACAATCAATTCAACAAGTGATACCCATCACTTATTTGCCTGTAAACAGGCCTTACTTTTGAAGCAAATAAAACAGTACCATGAAAAATTACCTGATCCCCTTTGCCCTGTTGCTTTTAACAGCCTGTAACAATGCCCCGGAGAAAAAAAGCACCGTACCAAACGACTCCGGCCAGGTATCGAACAATGCCCGCAAAGGTGCAATAGACAATCACGCTGTTATAAATGAGCTTTTATTATCCTTTAATGAAATACAGGACAATTTGGATAAAATTAAGTCGAAAGAAAAAGTACTGAACCTGAATTTTAAGGATAGAGAATTACAGTTGTCGAACAAAGACCAGATTAAGGCCGATATAGAATATATTTATGATTTACTGAATAAGAACAGGCAAACATTATTGCAGATGCGCGAGAAGCTCAACGACTCGACGCTGAAAATTAATGCCCTTGAAAACTTTATTGCCAACATTAGCAAACAGCTTGGTGAAAAGGAACTTGAAATAAACTCGCTTAAAAAACAGGTAAGAACATTGAACCTTGAGTTGCATGAACTGAATGTGAACATGGTTAAGGTGCAAAAGGAAGCGAATTTAAAAACCAAAGAATTAAACACAGCCTATTGTGCTATTGGAACTTTTGAAGAATTGAAAAAGGAAGGGGTCATGAATGAAAAAGGAGGCATCGTTGGGATTGGAACAACAAAAGAACTGAACCCCAACTTTGTAAAAGGAATGTTTAACGCAGTGGATATAAACGAAACTAAAAAAATAGACATTGCCGCTAAAAAAATTAAACTCATCAGTTTTCATCCCAGTGACTCTTATACATTGGATGATTCAAAACAACTGACCATTAAAAAATTAATTATACTTGATCCGGTAAAATTCTGGAGTACTTCAAAATACTTAGTTATTCAGATTTCAATTTAGGAATATTTTAAGTTAAAAGTTAAAAGCCAGGAGCCAAAAGAACGATCACGATTAAATTCTCTGCCTATACATAAATAGTATTAAGTTAAAAATTAAAAGAGCGATTCCGCTAATGATCAAATCCCTGTAAACTTTATTCGTGCATTCGTGGCAAAACGAACAGAACAACTACGGCCATGAATACACAAATAGGCATCAATTACCGGTCATTCTTCAACCGATAGCCCGCTTAAGCGGGAAAAGATATTTTATCACTGCCTTCCTACGTTTCAGCAGAATCCGGCTCAGGAATTATTCATCAATTGAAATCATTCGTCGGTAAATGTTTGCTGCTTGTCGAAATTCCACCCGACCTGTTTAAGACAATATTGTACATTGGCTGTTTAATTAAACCTAAAACGTTTTAGTAAACCCCCAATTGAATGAAACGCTTACCTCCATTTGTTATTGCCGCACTTATCTGTACAACTGTGACGCAACTAAAAGCACAGTGTTCGTTTAGCCTCGGCGCCGATAAATATTTTTGCCAGGGGCAAAGTATCAGTACAGGTATTAACGGCCCGGCTGCTTATACTTCTTATTCGTGGAATACAGGAAGTACTTCGCAAAACATAACAGCTACTGCAGCCGGTATGTATATCTGCACTGCAACATTACTAAGTGGCGATTTGGTCGTTAACGGAAAATTCAGTTCGGGCAATACAGGCTTTACTACTAATTATACCCTGGGGACAGGCGGTGCATTTGGTCTGCTGACCAACCCCGGAACGTATGCAGTAACTACCAGTCCCAACCTGGTGCACAGCAATTTTTTTTCCTTTGGGGACCATACTTCCGGCACGGGGAATATGATGGTGTGCAACGGTTCGGCTGTTGCCAACGATATTGTATGGAAACAAACCATAGTGGTAACACCCAATACAAATTATAATTTTTCGGCCTGGGTGGCTTCCCTCGAAAACCTCAGTTCAATAAGTGAAACAGCTCAATTGCAGTTTTCTATTAACGGGACTTTAATTGGAGCGGTGTATAATGCACCTTTAACGGGCGGACAATGGTCGAGTTTTTTTGTGAACTGGAACTCGGGTGTATCTACCTCTGCTGTGATTACAATTGTGGATCAAAATATTGCGAATTCGGGGAAAAATGATTTTGCTATTGACGATATCTTTTTTCAGCAAATATGTGTTGCTAAAGATACCTTAGAAGTAAAAACAGCGCCACTGCCTACGGTAAGTATCACCAATCCTGCTACGTTGAATTGCACGACCACTTCGTTGAACCTGAACGGGTCTTCGGGTACCGCCGGTATTGCTTATAGCTGGACAGGGCCCGGTGGTTTTACTTCTTCCATCCAAAACCCCCTTGTAACAACACCAGGCACTTATAGTTTAACAGTTACTGAACCTGTTCACCTTTGTTCAAATGCTACTACAGTTGTTGTGTCGCAAAACATTACGCCGCCAGCCGGAGTTACAGCGAACAATACAGGAACGCTTACCTGTTCTATAACAAGTGTTGACTTAAACGGAGCTTCGTCTACTGCGGGTGTAAATTACAACTGGGCAGGGCCTGGAGGCTACAGCTCCTCTGTTCAAAACCCTACAGGTATTACTGTTCCGGGTACTTATACTTTAACGGTAACAAATCCCACAAATAATTGCACCAGTACGGCAAGCACGGTGGTGTTGCAAAATAGTACGCCCCCCGCGGGAGTTACAGTGGTTAATCCCGATACACTTACCTGTACGGTAACAAGCGTAAACTTAAACGGAAACTCATCTACCGCAGGTGTTAATTACAACTGGGCAGGGCCTGGCGGGTACAGCTCCTCTGTTCAAAACCCTACAGGTATTAGTGTTCCGGGTACTTATAGTTTAACGGTAACAAACCCTGTAAACAATTGTACGGGTATGGCAAGCACAGTGGTGCAGCAAAACATTGCGCCTCCCGCAGGAGTTACAGCGGCAAATTCAGATACACTTACCTGCACAGTAACGAATATCAGCTTAATCGGAGCTTCGTCTACACCTGGTGTAAATTACAACTGGGCAGGCCCCAATGGATACAGCTCTTCTGTTCAAAACCCTACGGGCATTACGGTACCGGGTACCTATACGTTAACGGTAAGCAATCCGGTAAACAATTGCAGCAGCACGGCCACTACGCTTGTTCTGCAGGACAGTTCAGTTCCTGCAGGGGTTACAGCCAACAATACTGCAACGCTTACCTGCACGGTAACAAGCATTGGTTTAACCGGGGCTTCGTCAACAACTGGTGTAAATTACACCTGGACCGGGCCAAACGGGTACAGCTCCTCTGTTCAAAACCCTACGGGCATAACCATTCCGGGCACCTATAGTTTAACGGTAACAAACCCGGTAAATAATTGCAGCAGTTCAGCAAGTACGCTGGTGCTGCAAAATATAATTCCACCAGTAGGAGTTACTGCAAACAATACGGCAACACTTACCTGCACCATAACCAGTGTTGGTTTAACCGGGGCTTCGTCTACTGCGGGTATAAGTTACAACTGGGCGGGACCAAACGGATACACCTCTTCGGTTCAGAACCCCACAGGTATAACCGTTCCGGGCACCTATAGTTTAACGGTAACCAATCCAATAAACAATTGTACCAGCACGGCCAGCACAGTGGTGCAGCAAAACATTGTGCCACCAGCGGGAGCTACAGCAAGTAATACGGCAACACTTACCTGTACAGTAACAAGCATTGGTTTAAACGGAGCTTCCTCTACCGCAGGTGTAAACTACAACTGGACCGGACCAAACGGGTACAGCTCTTCCGTTCAAAACCCCACAGGTATTACTGTTCCGGGCACCTATAGTTTAACGGTAACAAATCCCATAAACAATTGTACCAGTACGGCAAGCACAGTGGTGTTGCAAAATATTACACCACCAGCGGGAGTTACAGCCAACAATACAGGAATACTTACCTGCACGGTAACGAGTGTTGGTTTAAACGGAAACTCGTCTACTTCGGGGGTAAGTTACAACTGGGCAGGGCCAAATGGGTACAACTCTTCTGTTCAAAACCCCACAGGTATTACTGTTCCTGGCACTTACAGTTTAACGGTAAGCGACAATACAAATGGTTGTACTACTTCGGTAAGTGTAAGTGTGACCCAGAATATAAGTCTGCCTGATGTGCATGCAGGCCCCGACCAGGTGCTTCCCTGTTCGGCAGCTACACTTAATCTTTCGGGAAGCTCGGCCACGGCCAATGCGCAGTTTAGCTGGAGCGGTCCCAATTCATTTTCTTCTTCCTCTGCTGCGGTTGTTGTAAACCATACCGGTGTGTATATTTTAACGGTAAGCAATCCTGTAAATGGTTGTAAGGCCGCAGACACTTTAGCTATTCAGGCAGGCCTTACGCCAGTAGCCGGCTTTAATGCAGCACCGGCTTCGGGTTATGGTTCGCTTACTGTAAATTTTGTAAATACCAGCAGCAATGCCACCTCTATAGCCTGGGTGTTTGGCGATGGTTCGGGGGCCGGTAATGTCAGTAACGTATCGAATACTTACGGGCCGGGAACCTATACGGCTTTGCTGATTGCCTCGAACGGTACGGCGGCCTGTAACGATACCGCTGATTTTGTTGTTCAGGTGTACAGGGAGTCCAGTATTGTGATCCCCAATATTTTTTCGCCCAATGGCGATCTTATTAATGATGTGTTTACAATTGATGCAGTGTCGGTAAAAGAGCTGAACATTATCATCTACAACCGTTGGGGCCAGGTGGTGGCTACCATTGAAGGGCCGGGTGCCAGCTGGGACGGAAGCGATGCCAGCGAAGGCACGTATATGTACCTGGCTAAAGCAGTGGGCGATGATGGTAAAGTAATTGAAAAACAGGGAAGTCTGCTTTTGGTGAGGTGATTTTGCCTGGATTTAATGTTTACCGGTCATTATTTCAACTGTTGATAATTTTGAAAAGGGATTGTTCAGAAAATCCAATAAGACCATATTAAAAAGTTCGGGCTTTTGATAAGAACCAAAGTGTGAAGCACCGGGCATTACAAAAAAGTTGGCCTTGGGAATGTTGTAGAAAATTTTAATGGAATGCTCAAGTCTTATCGCATCCCGGTCGCCAGACATGATGAGCACAGGGCATTTTATGGTACTTAAGTCTTTTTCTGCGATGTGAGGCTGATAGGCCAATAAGGTATAGAGCCTTTTTGTATTGAAGTCTTTGCTTACTTTTAAGGTGTCTGTTACCATGTTGTCAATTTCATCAAACACCGCTTTTTTTCCGGGAAAAATATTTGCTCCGAAAGCAGCCAGCTTAGCTATTTTACGCGGGTATTTGATTGCAATCAACAAACCTAAAATACCCCCGTCGCTTTGCCCCGAAACGAAGGCACTGTCTATGCTGAGGGAATCCATTAAGACTTTAATATCATCCGCCATTTGTACATAGGTTAATACTTTTGTTGTTGTATCAATTGATTTTCCATGCCCCCTGCTGTCGATGGCAATTACCTTAAACTGTTTTTTAAAATAGTCTATCTTGCCCCTTGCACTTTTTATGGAGCCTCCGTTACCGTGTAAAAAAATTAATGGTTTTCCGCTTCCATATATTTCATAATACATGCTGATGCCGTTAATTTTTTTGAAGTTTCCTGCTTCTTTGTTATTGCCATAATTGACGGTGTATTGTTCCTGTGCGTAGGATGTATGGATGGTGAAAAGCAGGAATATCAAAATCGAAATTATCTTATTGAGCGCGTTCATTTTTTGAATTTTATCACTGCAATACTACAGCTTTTATCAGCCGGAAAAATAAAATTGTGACGACTGGTAAGCCGGGCAATCATTTCTCCCATCCACCACTTATTGGTCAAATTCTACCGGGTACGAATTGGGGCTTTAGTTCCTTTTTATTTAAGCTTTATTTTGTGTCCCCCCCTCATTGTAACTAACTATTAAAATAAGCAACCATGAAAAAAAGCATTTCCTTTATTGTATCAGTATTTTCTGCAAGCCTTGTTTGCGCACAACCCACACATGTTCCGGTGGCCTCTTACACACAGCACCCAATGGGCTATAGCGGGTATTCGCTGGCCACTCTGCCGGCTTCCTGGCAAGGTAATTTCAGCAGCGAACCCGACGACATTGCTTCTGATAAAACCTACCATTACCAAACTGCTGTTTCGGCTTTTATGTACAACCCCGTAACCGAAGATGCCAGCGATGATATCGTTATTATAAAAAAGCAGGCTGCCAACGGCTTAACTACTTCAATTGCTACAATCGATATAGCCCATGCCATAGGTTTATCCTCCTGGTCGGACGAAGTCATTAAAGGTATGTTGATTGATGTTTCATTGGGCCGCCTGTATGTATTCGGGAGCACCAATGTGCATGGTTTTAACCAGGGCTATATTTTATGTGTAAAAACGTCTACCCTTGCACCCGATCTTACATTTTCGTCTACCGGTGTGCAGTTTTTATATACTGCACCGGGTAATGTGGTGATGGACATGGATATTATTGAACCAGGCAAATACCTCGCCCTGGTGCAAATGAACGGGTATGTGAATTTGGTGGGCATCAAAACAGACGGGACCTGGCTGGGCATGTTTTCGCTGAGCAACCCTGCTTACTCTTGTGTGGGAAACCGCCTGCGCAAAGCACCGAACAATACTTTTTTTATTGCCGGCAGGGCTGCCAACAGCAGCGGGGTTTACATTCCCATGTTGTGGGACCTGAGTTGCATGACGAGTCCTTTTTCTATGAGCCTCTTAAAAAAGACAAACGATTCCTTTACTTCGCCGGTTGTAGGAACAGGCGATTATGTTGATTTTGGTTTTCACGA
>JAHEYF010000012.1:0-38170 GCA_023251755.1 Bacteroidota bacterium | reverse complement strand
CGATACAGGTAAATTAGGACTCGATGGTTTACCGGGAATTGAATTGATGGTAGTAGGCAACCGCAACGCGAATGTGAACGGGCCCAATACGGGCATTTATGCTAAGTACTCTATAAATGCAACAAGCCTTGCACCTTACACTACTTATACCAACAATACAACACTGCCCGGTATACACAGCAGTTTTAGTTTTACCCGCTGCTTGGTGCAGCCCGACGGATACGTGGTGTTTGTTGGACGGGATGATACACAGCCGCCTATGTTCGATAGTTTTTTAGGATACATTAATACCACAGGAACGGCCTATACAACTACCCATGCTTTTCAGGAAGTGCACAAGGTAAGGGCCCTGAACAAAGATTATTCGAGCGGGGATGTCATAGCAGGGGGATGTGACATGGGCAACGGCGGCTGGTCGACCATACGCTTTACTTCGTACAGCGGAACCTGGAGCGCCTGTGCAAACAAAATGACCGGTATAGCCTTAAGTAATAACGATGAAGCAACCGAACTGAAAATGTTTCCCAACCCCTGCAACAATGTAATAAAAATTGAAGGGCTTACCGCTGAAAATAAGGCGGTAACTATACAGGTACTCGACATGAAAGGAAGCTTAGTAAAGGAGCTGAACAACTTTGCTGTATTTAATGCTGCTACCGGTTTAAGTATTGATGTTTCAGATTTACAGGAAGGCCAGTATATTATCAGGGTGATAAATAACGAACAATGCCATACGGTAAGGATGGTGAAAAATTAGTCTGGAAGATATTTGATTGGAGCCGACCGCAATTCATTGCGGTCGGCTCCAACACATTTTATTTCTGAAAATCTTCCGCTTTTAAGTGAAGGATTTTTCCATCTTTTGAAACAATTATTTCAGAGTTAATTCTTTTTTTAAACTCAATAAGTTTATCAAAGGAAAGCTGGAGTCCTTTTATAATTTTTGATCTTATTTCGGAAATATTGTTGTTCCTGTTTAGGAATGTATTAATTTTTTCGTCCATATTAAGCAAGCATCCCGTCACTATATTCAGGCTGAAGTTTTGATAATTTGTTGTAGTTGATGCTCCAGTTCTGGGAGTTTTTCGGTGATGATACTCCAAACTATATCGTAGTCTATCCCAAAGTAATCGTGTATCATAACGTCCCGTGTGGCAGCCATCTTTTTCCATTCTATATGTGGGTGTTGTACTTTAAAATCAGGGCTTATACGCTTGGCCGCTTCCCCTATAATTTCAAGGCTGCGGACGATGGCTCTGCTAAGGGTTTCGTCTGTAAGAATTTCGTCCTGGTTTTTCCCTGTAGTTACTTTAAGTATATAACTGCACTCGTCCAGGATGTGCTTTAAAAATTCAAGCTGCGAAGGGAACATATTCTACTTCTTTTAAGATGTAAGGGCCTATGTATTTGCTTAAGGATTGAGGGGTAACGATTTCTACCTTTCGGCCTAAAAGGTTTTGAAGGTAAAAGGCCAGTTCCATAAAGTTATCGTAGTTCTTTTTTTCGGGGTAAAACTCAATTAAAAAATCTATGTCGCTGGCTGTGTTAGCCTGGTTGCGAACAAAGGAACCAAAGATACCCAACTGCTTTACTCCATAACTTTGTATTTTATCCTGTGCGGATAAAATCTTTTCTAAAAGTTCTGCTTTGGTATTTACGGCTGCGCCCATAATGTAAAGGTAAGATTTTTCTGTATATATTTAAATTAGTGTAAGGCTGAATACCCGTTACCGCAAACGGTACTTTATATTTTATTGCTTTGCCTATAACTTGTTCTTTCTTTTTCCTTGATGAAAAAGAAACAAAAAATCAAGACCCGGCGATTGCTTACGCTCTCTTGATTTTGCTTGAAAAACTGGCAAAGTAAGCAAGCTCCTTTGCCGTTTTTCGTACGCAAAATCAATTCACAGCTGAGCCGCATCGCGCCGGGTTGGAGCTTGCACACGCGGTACAATAAAATCATCTTCAACGAGAAGATTTTTGTTGAAATATGAAAAAGATGATGAGTGATTTATAAAAAACTGTTACTTTACATTATGTTCTTATTGTATAATGTTCCTATACTGAAATATTGGCTTACATGCGTGGTACAATTAAAATCGTATTCCATGAGAAGATTATGAATGGTTTTATTAAAAAACTGTTACTTTACATTATGTTCTTATAATGAAATGTTTTTTATTTCACATTCTTATTCCTATCACACACACGTCATCTATTTGTTCGATGGGGCCTTTCCAGTTTTCAAAAAAATAAGTAAGTACCTGTTTTTGTTCCGGCATTGATTTGCCTTGAACTGAAATAACCAGGTCTTTGAATTTTTTCTTTGTCATTTTTTTACCACTTGCATTAAATTGGTCTGCATAACCATCTGTGAACAGATATAAGTTCGTCCCTTTGGATAATTCTAAGTGGTGAGTAGTGAAAGGCTGTGGGGCTTCATTTTTTCCTATGGCCTGTTTATCTGCTTTTACTTCCACCAGTTCATCATTTAAAAAATACCAAAGGGGGTTATTGGCTCCACTCCATTGAATTTCACTACCTGCCTTGCTGATGCGTAAAAGTGAAATATCCATCCCATCTTTTATTTCTTCGCCCGATTTTTTAAAAGCATCCAATACAAGCTCACGTGCCTTGTCTAAAATTTTTCCGGTTTCGCTTATACCAAATTCATTCACCGTTCGGTTTAATGCATTACTGCAAACCATACTTACCAGTGCTCCAGGAACACCGTGCCCTGTGCAATCGGCTGCTGCGATAAAATAATAATCCCTTGTTTTTTCTGCCCAGTAAAAATCTCCGGCAACTATATCTTTAGGTTGGTAAAGAATAAAACTTTCAGGTAGCACCGTGTGTATTTCGCTTCTGCGTGGAAGTATGGCTTTTTGTATACGTTGAGCGTACCTTATGCTATCTATAATTTCTTTCTGGTGTTCTTCAACAATAAGTTTTTGTTTTTCGACCAATTCCTTTTGTTGGGACACTTCGTTTTTTTGCAGTTCAATCAGGTGTTTTTGCTGGCGTGTTACACGAAGTGATCGAAAAATAAAAGCAGTGAAAACCATTACCAGGAATAAACCTCCTATTACAAAGCCAGTAATTAATTTTTGTTTCCTGCTCTCTTCCAGTGTCAGGGCATCTTTTATATCCTGTGCTGCTTTGGTGGCCGCTTCTTTTTTCTCAAAGTCATAGGTCATCTGGTTTTGTATAGTTTTTTTTCTGCTTTCTTCATTGTCAATGCTATCCCGATAGCGTATATAAAGTTTATGGTTTTCATAAGCGCTTTTGTAGTTTCCTTCTGCACTATCTAATTTGGATAAGTATCTATAGGTATCTCTCGATATACTTTTGATTCCCATTGCTATAGAGAATTTTTTTGCCAATAACAGGTATTTCAAGGCCTGATTGTATTGTTTTTGTTGAGTATAAATATTTCCAATATTACTGTATGTTAGCGCTGCCCCTTCTTTATCTCCTATTTCTTCCCTTATTTTGAGAGAAATAAAATAATTTTTTAAGGCTTCTGAATGTTTACCTTGATTCGTGTAAACAGCAGCTATATTGTGGTGACAATGTGCAATTCCATGTTTATTCCCAATTAATTCAAAGAATTTTAATGAGGTAAAGAATTTTTTTAAGGCTTCCGGATAATTGTGTTGATCAAAATAGATACCTCCTAAATTTACTAGAGAGCTTGCAATTCCATCTTTATTACCAATTGCTTCCTCTATTTTTAGATCCGAAAAAAAATATTTTAATGCTAAAGTGTAATTGCCCTGAGATCCATAAATACTACCGATATTATTAAAATTCGTTCCAGCTCCATTTTTATTTCCTATTGCCTCATTAATTTTTAATGCCGCAAAATAATTTTTAAGTGCTTCCGGATGATTACCTTGATAATAAAAAACGTTACCAATACTACTGTAAGATGAAGCTATTCCTTTTTTATCTCCTATTTCTTTTTGAATTTTTAATGCCGTCGAAAAAAAATTTATTGCTTCAGGATAATTGCCTTGTGATCCATTAACAATCCCAATATTAGTATAAGCATCTGCTATTCCCTTTTTATCATTTATTTCTTTTCGTATTTTTAAGGATTGATTATAATTTTTTAATGCTTCTATATAATCTCCAAGATTCCTATAAATAACTCCAATGCTATTATATGATACAGCAATGCCTTTTTTGAAACCGAGTTTTTCTCCTAAATCAAGGGCTTGTTTACTTACAATCAATGAGCTGTCATAATTCCCAGCGTTTATATATTCCCTGGATAAATTATTAAAATGATTTACTTTATTGGTATCTGGCTTGTCTTTTTTTAAAAGAAGGAGAAGGGAGTCAATTTTTTTAGTTTGAGCGAATGAAGATGTACAGAAATAAAAGAGGAAAAAAGAAAGAAAGGTAAAGCTAAGCCAGGGAAGTTTTTTCATACTCTAATTTACAATTAATTTTTGATTTCACCTGAGCACAACCAGCACCATGTACTTAAGGCCGGCCTGCTGGAGGTAAAACAGTTAATGATTGTATGGACGACTTATACTTAAGTTGTATTCCATTAAGCGTATTATATCGTCAAATTGAACACTCCGTTAAGCGTAGCGTCCCGCTACGCTTGAAAAATTCAGGCCTCCGGCCAAAAGCCCTATTGCTCTTCCTGGTTTTGTAATTGTATTTTCTCGAAACGACGTTAGGTTTGTGGGCCGGAGGCCCGGTTATAGCAAGCGTAGTGAGACGCTACGCTTAACGGGGGGCTTGATGTGAGTAATTTCAATTATTTACTATGAGTTATAAAACAGGTACTCATTCCTAACACCGAGGATTACTTCTAATTTCATACCCCTCCCCCATTTTTGTTAAAAAAAAAGCGAAATTGTTGAATTTAACTATTGCCAGTATGCCTTTTTATGTCGTGTTTTGTGTCGTAAAAACCAAAACACGCATGATTAATAAGTTTTTATCTTCACTCATTCTTCCTTGTTTAATTTGTGCCGCCTTAAAAACATCCGCACAGGAAAGCACAAATACAGCAGGAGGAGAGGCTCAGGGAGACGGTGGAAGTGCAAGTTTTTCGATCGGTCTTGTTGATTATTTAGTTAGTGAAGGAGGCGATAACCTGAATTGCAGATACAGCAGTTCAGGCTGGTACTCTGCTTCACAAGGTATTCAACAATCATACGAAGACGAGCGAATCGTTGTCAGCGAGGCAGCTTTAAATTTTTCAGTGTTTCCGAATCCTGTAACAAGTTTCTTTATCATCGATGCAGGAAACGAGGATATTAATGGAATGAGTTATGAACTCATCGATGCGTCTGGAAAACTTGCGATGATGGGTAATATTAAAGATCAGATGACCCAGGTTAAAATCCAGGAATTAAGTACGGGTTTATACCTGCTTCGTTTTTTACAAAACAACCTGGAAATAAAAAGCCACAAACTATTATTAACAAACTAAATTCTCATAGAACATGAAAAGGTTATCCGTTTTCTTCGTCATCTGTTTTTTATGTCTTACTTCATTGGCTCAGACTCCACAATACATGAGTTATCAGGCTGTTGTAAGGAATATCAATAATCAATTAATGAGCAATAAAGTGGTTGGTGTACGCATCAGTATACTTCAGGGATCTGCATCGGGCCCTGCAGTCTATGTCGAAACACACGCTCCAACTACAAATAGTAATGGTCTTGCCAGTATAATTGTTGGAGCTGGAAACCCGGTTGCGGGTTCATTCTCATTAATTAATTGGTCAACCGGTACCTATTTTCTAAAAACTGAAATTGACCCTCAGGGGAATAACGGGTATTCAATAGTTGGCAATCAACAATTATTAAGTGTTCCGTATGCACTATATGCTGAAAAATCAGGAAGTACGATGAATGGGTCTGCTGGTCCGCAAGGCCCTGTTGGCCCGCAAGGACCCAAAGGTGATCAGGGTGATACCGGCTCGCAGGGAGAAAAAGGAGACAAGGGAGATGATGGTGATACCGGTACGCAAGGCCCAAAAGGAGACAAAGGCGATAGTGGGGCAGTTGGTTCGAAAGGAGATAAAGGTGATCAGGGAGATACAGGTCCTGTTGGCCCTCAAGGCCCCGCAGGAGCTGACGGAGCTGTTAATGCCTGGGGGCTTTCGGGAAATGCCGGAACGGTTGATGGAACCAATTTTATTGGTACGACCACTAATGTTCCGCTAAGCTTCAGAATAAATAACCAGCCAGCCGGTAGAATTGACAATGGTTTGAGCAATGTATTCCTTGGCGGCTTTGCAGGATCAAATAATACTACCGGAAGCAGTAATACCGGAATCGGATACCAGGCCTTGATCAATAACACAACGGGCTCTAAGAATACGGCAATAGGGCAGGCAAGCCTCCCTTCTAATACTACCGGAACAGAGAACACCGCTATTGGGTTTACTTCATTAAGAAACAATACTACCGGTTATCTCAACATCGCTGTGGGTAACCAGTCACTCAACAACAATACTAGCGGCTGGCGCAACGTAGCTATAGGATTTGCTTCTATGCACGATAATATTACAGGAAATGGCAGTGTGGCAGCGGGGTATTATTCGATGTTGAAGAATACCACCGGCTATGGCAATATAGCCATTGGAACCGAGACTATGATGAACAACACTACCGGTTATTATAATATTGCCATTGGAATCAATGCCCTTTCCGCAAACACTACCGGCGCCGGAATTACGGCCATTGGCTGGGAAGCTATGAAGAACAGCCAAAATGCTTCGGGTACAGCGCTGGGTGGCCGTGCCCTTTATGCGAATACAACAGGCGGACAAAACGTGGCTATTGGTGCCAGTGCATTGGTAAGTAATACTACCGGTAGTTATAATGTGGCCATTGGTAACTCGCCCGATACCTGGGGTGGGGCACTTACACTGAATACAAGCGGATCTCAAAATACTGCTGCTGGTTTCGGAGCTTTACAGAATAACGTAACAGGGAGCAACAACAGTGCTTTCGGCTTTTTCGCCAATATTTCGGGAGATGGGATCAGCAATGCAACCGCCATCGGGGCACAGGCTACTGTTGATGCTAGTAACACTATTCAATTGGGTAATACGAGTGTGGTGAATGTAAAAACTTCGGGTACCATGAATGCAAGTGGTTATGTTACAGCGTTTGCAGCAAAAACAACTAATTACACACTTAATGCCGGTGATGATATTGTTTCGGTAAGTGGAGCAAGTACAATAACCCTTCCTTCTGCCAATGGTATTACCGGCAGGACGTATACCGTAAAAAATATTGACGCTTCAAATGCAGTTACGCTTACAACAACAGGCTCAGAAACTATTGATGGCAATCCAAGCAAAGTGTTGAATATTCAGTTTCAGTTTGTAACCGTAGTAAGTAATGGAACAAATTGGCTGATTGTCGGAGGGAACTAATTGTCGATCCCTGTCTTAGCCCCCTGTTAAGCGTAGCGTCCCGCTACGCTTGAAAAATTCAGGCCTCCGGCCAAAAGCCCTATTGCTCTTCCTGGTTTTGTAATTGTATTTTTTCGAAACGACGTTAGGTTTGTGGGCCGGAGGCCCGGTTATAGCAAGCGTAGCGAGACGCTACGCTTAACGGGGCCAGTCTTGAACTGATGGTGTTGTTAGGAAAAAGAGAACATGTCAAATACGTATTCGGGTGTTCGGGCCTTTTGTCGAGAGGTAAATACATATATGAGAGCTACAGTCATATTGCCCATAGAACTGAGTCCGAGGAATATCATTATACCAGCGACATTATGTTTTTCAATATTCACAATGGGGCAAAATTTAAACTGGGACAACGTTTCTTTTTTATGCCCGCACTACTAATAAATTTTGTTGCCGCGCATCGTACCATTTTAAACGGATATCATAGATTGAGTACATCGGATCCTTATACCGGTCAAAGTACTGATCGTATTACACAGTACGATAATCAAAAAGTAGATACCACTATGGTTGACATATCTTTTTCTCTGCAACCCAGAATAGGATATACCCTTTTTAATAAGAAAACGCCTGTAGAAATTTACCTCTTCCGGAATTTTAATTTTACTTACCGCCTCCCCTGGTGGGGATTGGGGGTACAGGTTGGTTTGAACCACAAAAAGCAGCAGTCTGGTAGTGCTGCCAATTAGGCGGCCCGGTTATAACAAGCGTAGCGGGACGCTACGCTTAACGGGGGGCACCTGGCACCCTGTTACTATTCCTGGTTTTGTAAAGCAATTTTTTTGTGAAATGATGTTATGTTTGTGGGCCGGAGGCCCGGTTATAACAAGCGTAGCGGGACGCTACGCTTAACAGGGGGTGGAACAGTTAATGATTGTATGGACGACTTATACTTAAGTTGTATTCCTCCGTTAAGCGTAGCGTCCCGCTACGCTTGAAAAATTCAGGCCTCCGGCCAAAAGCCCTACTGCTCTTCCTGGTTTTGTTACTGATATTTTTTGCGAAACGATGTTATGTGTGTGGGCCGGAGGCCCGGTTATAGCAAGCGTAGCGAGACGCTACGCTTAACGGGGGGAAGAAGATGAAGGATTTTATTGAAAAAACCCTTACTTTGTAGCTATATTCTTATTGTATGAATGTTCGTATATCGAAAGAACAAAAAGTTAAAATAGCGAATTCGCAGGATGTGTTTAACATTATGTGCGCTGTTTTGAAACGGCAAAGTAAATTCCGCCGCAAGCAGGAATATTTTTGGACGATTGGGCTAAGCACAGCCCACGATATTGAATACATTGAACTGGTAGCCCTGGGCCGGCTGAACGCGGTAAATGTAGAACCCGTAGAATTATACAGCATTGCAGTACAAAAACGCTGCAAAAGAATTTTATTGGTGCACAACCACCCGGCCGGAAGCCTTAAACCCAGTAAAGCAGATTTGACGGTAACGCAGTTCCTGAAAACTGCTGCCAAACTCCTTAAAATTGAATTGATTGATCACCTGATTATTTCCGAAACAGGCTTTTTTAGTTTTGTGGATGAGGGATTGATGTTATAATATATTAAGGCATTTCTTAACGAATGATTCGAGGCAGTATCTAACATAACTATTAACGTTTATACCTAATTTAATGTCACTCGAAAAAAAGGTATGTAATATTTGCGAGCGTGATGACCAGCGTTGCTATTGTAATCTGAAAACGATTTGGGAAGTAAATCAACGATGGAAAAGAGAATGTAATCTATCCGAATGCAGCGAATGTAATAGTAAACCCTTTATTCCCCCATGTAATTGCTATCGTGACCAAATGCTCAAATCTTCATTACATCTTGCAAGCGAATTTGACGATGATGATGATTATGAAGAAGAGCCCAAAAGAAAGTCCGCATATGGTGGTGAGCTTTATAATGAATTTGAAAGGTCTTCTGAAGAATGTGCTTGTGGAGAAAATCCATGTGCTTGCAGTTCTCGTGACAATTAAATTGTCTGACCTACTTCCTCTAACGATACATTACTTTATATTAGGTAAGCGGAGAGAGATTGTATAAAAACATAAAGAATCCGTTTGCGTTAAATTATACTTTCTTTCGTTGAACGTTGCATCTCGCTGCGCTCAACACGGGGAATTATTTTTGGTCCCTATTCTCAATTGCTTGTTTTAAATTTTCCGGTATTACTTCTTGATAAAAAGTATCAATTTGTTTGGGTTGACTAATTTGATTATCACAAATAATATTTATAAAAACAAAAAGCTTATTTGCAATCTCGACATCGTCTTTTAGATCAATTTGTCCTGGGTGTACTGCATTATTTCCAACAACACGTACACTATCTAATGCTTGCTGTAGTTTTACAGGCAACCCCTTTTTCACCAGACTACCTATGTCAGAATTAATATTGTTACCAGATTCTCCTAAGTGTTTACATAGCTTTTGAATTGCAAGCCTTAAAAGAGCGGCTGCACCTCTTGGTGAAATAGATGCAATACTTCTTGCTTCCTCATAATCTACCTTAACATCATTAGGCATATCAATATTGGGCAATGGGGCAGTACTATCATATGGAAATATCAGTTTATCCTCTAACCAAAATGTATGTTGTGAGCAATTTGAGCATTCCGCTATTTTGCAATTAGGAATGTAATCTTCAGGTGACAAATTTATAGAAACTCTCTGACCGTACCGAGCTTTTGTTTTTGAGCCAAAGGTCCAATTTTGCTTCGCATACGCCCCACAATAAGGGCAGTTGAATGCTTGAATATTATGTCTTGCTGGGGTGTAAGGGTGATTCATTTATTTAATTTTTAACAATTATTTTATCCGAAGTGCTTTGTGAAACATTGGATGTATGAAGAATCTTGATGTTTCATTAATATCTTCTACTTCATATACTGTGTATGAATTATATATATATTCAAGTTTTTTATCTGGCATAATCTTGATACCAACAATGCCAATTTCAAACAGAGTTACAAGAATTTGCTTTAATAGTTTCAATCCATCAAAATCATTTCCAAATCTTTCGAAAAGTTGTGAGTATTCGTGATTTAACTTTTTAGAATTGCCATTTGAAATTACTTTAAGAAAATATTCTTCTGCAATTCCTTTTATTTCCTCTAAGTTAAACCCATTATTTTGGTTTTTTAAGAATCCATACAAACTAAATAGATCACCATAATTTTCCAACCATTCATCATTTAAAGCTTTTAGTCTTTCATGAGAGTATTCGTCTTCTGCTAAGCGCAGTATTTCTCGAGAAATTGTTGTTTTTCCATCTGCATATTTTATACATTTATTGAGAAAATCAATAACATCTCTTGGTCTCATAAAGGTTCTTTCAATAATATAATCAAAACCCGATGGCTGTTTCTTATTTTCTTCTGGTAATAATTCATGAATTGTAGGGCTTGTTGCAGTATATGTTCCTCTCATTAATTCCCTTAATCGATTATTTACTAACTCTTCTAATTCCGATCTAGACCAAAGCACATCAAGATATAGATTATTATACTTCTCCCTTTGTACTCCTCTTGATGTATTTACTTTTAGTATTTTTCTATGAATGTTAGTCCTTAGGGCGATGACTATTTTAACATTAGGTAATACTCTAAAATCCTTAATGGTATCAATTAGAGATTTTATCAGATCATAGACTATTTCATTTGAAACCCATTCCTTATCTAGGTCATCTATAATAATAAAATATTTTTTTTGAGTTTTACTAAATATTTTTGTCTGCATCAACTGTATAATGTCATTAATTTGCTCAATTTGAGATTCATTAACAACTTTTTGAGCTTTATTGATTACTTCATATTTAATTTTTTTTGAATCTGTTTGTTCAATTTCTTCTTGGGCATTTATTTCAATTAAATCCTTTAGGGTTAAGCTTCCCCCCAATTCACCTTTAAACCTATTTTCAAGAGAAGTTTCAAGTTCTTTAATTCGATATTCTGTACTTTCCCAAAACTGAGTTTCCCATTTTTCAAGATATTCGATAGATTTTTGTTTACTTCGATCAGGGAATTGGCTTTTAATCCAATCAATGAATGATCTTGTTTTTCCTTCGTTGATATAATGTAATTTAATAAGTTCAACTATAAAAACGTGTTTCCATAAAACCTTATAGAATAAGTCTAATTTTATATCTAGCCGTTTAAAATAGTTAATAATATCAGAATTGCTTAAATGCCTTAAAGACATGCTCTCAGGCTCAATTCGTTTTATATGGTCTTCATTCTCTTCTAAATATTTAATTATTCCTGATTTCCCGGAACCTGTCCGTCCCAGCAAAATACATTTTGGATTAGTCATATCCTTCAAGAGAGGCAAATCTTGTTTATCCACAAATGCACTCAACAAAAAACGATCACTTTCTGCATCTAAACTACCTATATCAATATTGCGTTTAAATTTATATGTACTCATGATTAATTTGGGTTATAAAAAATTTTATTCCTCACAAAAAACCCCTCTTGTTCGGAGGGGCTTTTATCTTATATCCAATACTATTATCTCACATCTAAGACCCGCACATCTCGCAGCCTTCAGGATTATCGAGTGAGCAGCTTAATTGTGCCTGTTGTTCTTCGGCTGATAATACGTGTGCCTGTCCGCGTTCAACTAAAAGTAAATCTTCGTTGCCGAGTATTTGTACTTTTTGGTCGAGGGCGGCCTGGTCTACTGTAAATTTAATAGCGTCGGCAGCGGCTTTGGTGCGCAGGTAATACATACCTGTTTTTAATCCTTTTTTCCAGGCGTAAAAATGGGCCGAAGAAAGTTTGGCAAAGTTGGCGTCCTGTATAAATAAATTCAAGGACTGGCTTTGGCAAATAAAGGCTCCGCGGTCGGCAGCCATGTCGATAATGGCGCGTTGTTTAATTTCCCACACGGTTTTGTATATGTCCTTAATGTTTTCGGGCACTTCGGGTATGTGTTGTACGGAACCGTTGGCGGCAATAATTTTATTTTTCAGGTTTTCATTCCACAAGCCTAATTTTACCAGGTCTTTTAGTAAGTGTTTGTTTACGATAACGAACTCGCCCGATAATACACGGCGGGTGTAAAGGTTAGAGGTGTAAGGCTCAAAACACTCGTTGTTACCCAATATCTGCGAGGTGGAAGCGGTTGGCATTGGGGCTAATAAAAGCGAGTTGCGCACCCCGTGTTTTTTCACTTCGTCTTTCAGGATGTCCCACTCCCAACGCGGGCTTGGTGTTACACCCCACATGTCGAACTGGAAAATACCCTGTGATACTGGCGAACCGTGGAAAGTTTCGTAAGGGCCTTCAAGTTTAGCAAGGTCTTTACTGGCCGTCATAGAGGCGTAGTAAATGGTTTCGAAAATTTCTTTGTTCAGTTTGCGGGCTTCTTCGCTTTCAAAAGAGTAACGCATCAGTATAAAGGCATCGGCCAGGCCTTGTACACCAATACCTATAGGGCGGTGACGCATGTTGGAGTTGCGCGCCTCAGGTACGGGGTAATAATTGCGGTCGATGATTTTGTTTAAGTTACGGGTAGCGGTATAGGTTACTTCGAATAATTTCTGGTGGTCGAAGGTTCCTTTTTCTCCGTCTACAAAACGTGGCAAAGCTATAGAAGCCAGGTTGCACACAGCTACTTCATCGGCCGAGGTGTACTCTAATATTTCGGTACACAGGTTCGACGATTTAATGGTACCCAGGTTCTGCTGGTTGGATTTTGAGTTGCAGGCGTCTTTGTACAACATGTACGGATTGCCTGTTTCAATTTGCGATTCGATAATAGCTGCCCACAGTTCGCGTGCTTTAATTGTTTTACGGGCACGGCCTTCGCGTTCGTATTGCGTATAGAGGTCTTCGAATTTTTCACCCCAGCAATCGGATAAGCCCGGGGCTTCGTTAGGGCAGAACAAACTCCAGTCGCCTTCTTCTTCCACACGTTTCATAAAGAGGTCGCAAATCCAGAGTGCAGTAAATAAATCACGTGCACGCATTTCTTCTTTTCCGTGGTTTTTACGGATGTCGATGAACTGGTACACATCGGCGTGCCAGGGCTCGAGGTATACGGCAATGGAACCTTTGCGTTTTCCACCGCCCTGGTCAACGTAACGGGCAGTTTCGTTGTATACTTTCAGCATAGGGATGATACCGTTGGAGGTACCGTTGGTGCCACGGATGTAAGATCCTGTAGCGCGTACGTTGTGTATGCTGATGCCAATACCACCGGCAGACTGGGAGATGCGGGCGCATTGTTTTAATGTATCGTAAATACCGTCGATGCTGTCTTCTTTTACCTGTAATAAAAAGCAGGAAGACATTTGTGGTTTAGGTGTACCTGCATTAAACAGGGTGGGCGTGGCGTGGGTGAACCAACGCTCGCTCATTAAGTTATAGGTTTCAATGGCCGAGGTAATGTCCTCTTTATGGATACCCACAGCCACGCGCATAAGCATGTGTTGTGGGCGCTCGGCCACAAGGCTGTGCATTTTTAATAAATACGAACGCTCCAGGGTTTTAAAACCGAAGTAATCGTAACCAAAGTCGCGGTCGTAAATAATGGTGGAGTCTAATATTTGCGCATTGGCCTGTACGATGTCGAATACGTCTTCGGCAATCAGCGATGCTTTTTGTCCGGTTTTCGGGTCGATGTAATGGTAGAGGTCGTGAATGGTTTTTGAAAAGGACTTGGTGGTGTTTTTGTGGAGGTTGGAAACGGCAATACGCGAAGCCAGCAAAGCATAATCGGGATGCTTGGTGGTAAGCGATGCGGCAGTTTC
Organism: Bacteroidota bacterium; assembly: GCA_023251755.1. Classification (GTDB taxonomy): domain Bacteria; phylum Bacteroidota; class Bacteroidia; order B-17B0; family Aurantibacillaceae; genus JAHEYF01. The sequence goes on along the minus strand of JAHEYF010000012.1, from coordinate 23,962 downwards.
TGCGGCCAGGTTATCGAGGTCGGTGGTTAATACACCATCGTACAAACCTTCGATTACCTTCATGGTAACGTGAACAGGGTCCACGTGAACCGGATCGAGCCCATAGCAGAGTTTTTGAATGCGAGCGGTGATTTTATCGAATTTCACCGACTCTCTGGTACCATCTCTTTTTACTACAAACATACGCTTTGGTTTTTTTAAGGGGTTATTTAGTTTTTTGATCTTTCTTTCTTGCCTTATGCAAATTACAATACCTTTTTACTTTTTTTGTCTGCCGGCACTTTTTCTATTAACAAAGTAGCGGTTAATTTCTTTTTATTCCATTCCTCGATTAAGTGGTGATTTTCGTCGGTGAAGCCTGCGAAAAAAATAATTTCTTTCTGTCCGGGGGCTACAAATCCCTTACGATGATTGCGCATCGTTAAAGGCTTTCTCCTTTAAAATCGGGGCTTAGAAGTCTTCGTCTAATTTAAAGACGTTGTTATCATCGTTCTTCGACATCACACCGGCCTTTTGGTATTCGGCCACGCGCTTTTCGAAGAAATTGGTTTTGCCCTGCAACGATATCATTTCCATAAAAGGGAAAGGATTGGTGGCGTTGTAAAATTTAGGGCAACCAAGGGATAACAATAACCTGTCGGCAACGAACTCGATGTACTGGCACATTAAATCTGCATTCATACCGATAAGTTTCACGGGAATTGCTTCCGACACGAATTCTTTTTCGATAGCTACAGCGTTGGTGATGACTTCGGTTACTTTTTCAACAGGAAGTTTATTGGTGAGCTGAGAATACAATAAACAGGCAAAATCACAATGTAAACCTTCGTCGCGCGAGATGAGTTCATTGCTGAAGCTCAAGCCCGGCATAAGTCCACGTTTTTTTAACCAGAAAATAGAACAGAATGAACCCGAGAAGAAGATACCCTCTACAGCTGCAAAAGCAATCAGGCGCTCGGCAAAGCTTCCGTTGGAAATCCAACGCAGGGCCCAGTCGGCTTTTTTCTTTACACAGGGAACGGTATCAACAGCATGAAACAAACGGTCTTTTTCAACCGGGTCTTTTATATAAGTGTCTATTAATAAGGAATAAGTTTCGGAGTGTATATTTTCGATCATTACCTGAAAGCCGTAAAAACAGCGGGCTTCGGGGTATTGTACTTCGTTAATAAAGTTAATGGCTAAGTTTTCGTTCACAATCCCGTCGCTGGCGGCAAAAAAGGCGAGAACGTGTTTTACGAAGTGTTTTTCATCGTCGTTTAACTTGTCGTTCCAGTCCTGCAGGTCGGAGGCCAGGTCAATTTCTTCAGCGGTCCAGAAACTGGCTTCGGCTTTTTTATACATCTCCCATATTTCTTTGTGTTTGATAGGAAATAAAACAAAGCGATCCTTGTTTTCTGTTAAAATGGGTTCTGTCATAAAGTAAAAAAAATTAAACGATGTAATATATTGTTATAGATGTTCGAAACGAAAAAAAATTATTTTTAATAAATGTTTTTTATTTAAAGGACGGGTACTTTTTGTCTAAAAGCGTCAGCCTTTCTTTTTAAAAAACAGCCGTAAAAAATGAACAAACAATTTGCTGTTCATTTTTTACTTCCTGTTTTAATAATTTCAAAAAACATTTATCCTTAAATCTTGTTTTCAGTCTACATCCCTTTGTCATCAACACTTTTGGCTTAAACAGCCGGATTTCCCGAAACTGTTGTTTACCGTAGAACAAATGTTTACAAAATTTGGTCGACAAGCAAATAATGAAATTAACATTTGGGGGTATTTTTTAACACGGGCACTCGTGGTAAAATGTTAAGAAAATTGTGAAGTCGCTGTGTATCAGCGGTGATAATAAATTCTAAAAAAAAATAAAAAAATACCTGCTTTGGAGTTGTGGATGTTGCATTTTTTTGTTACGGCAAAATACGCGAAAGTGTATGCACAAGGCACGAAAGGGTTTGTTGACGGGGATTTTATCACCCAGGCACGAAGATCACCGAAGCGCACTGATTTTTTTAACGCACAGGAGTTGTTGACCAGTCCGTTCGCTCCCCCATTAAAAATTAAGAAACGAAGAAATAAATAAATTCATCAGCGAATGACTTAATAAGGCACCATTCAACGATGTTATTAGTACTACTAACTAAATTATCATTACGTCAATCTATATATGTCCAACTTGCAGGCCTTATGCACATCGGGTTAAAAATAAAGATTGCCAGGATTACAAAGGGACTCACACAGGAGGAGCTGGCGGAAAAGGTCAATAAAACCCGCCCCCTGATTTCGCATATTGAACAAACCGGAAAGGTAAACGGCTACACCCTCAAAAAAATCTGTTCGGTACTGGACGTCTCTGTTCAGGAATTGGAAAATGAGGTAAAAGACGGACAGGAATTTTACAAAAGCAATTCTTCCCAATCGCACAAAGAGGAAATTAAACGTTTGCAGGAAGAAATTCTTACACTGAAAGAATTAGCTGCCATGCAAAAAGAAGTGATTCATGAATTGAGGGAGAAGATGGCCAGGAAGAAGAAATAGTTTGTTCGTTCGATCGTTTAACCGTTCGCACCAAAATTGAACGAATGAACAAATAAACGAATGCACTTAATTATACCTGTCGGGCGAATATAAATCTATATCTACTTGTGGTTTTCTTCCGGCAACAATGTCGCTTACTATTTGCCCTGTAGCCGGGGCTAAACTCAAACCCATCATAGCATGACCGGTGGCCGCAACAAGGTTGTGGGCTTTTTTAGTCCTTCCCAGATAAGGCAATCCATCGGGCGAACAAGGCCTTAAACCCGACCAGGGCACCACCTGCTGCAAAGGAGCGGTGTTGTAGTTGGGAAAGTAATTGTTGATGGAATTGATAATTCCTTCGAGGCGCAAAGGGTTTATTTTGTATTCTTCCCCACCCAGTTCCATGGTTCCGCCAAAACGAATCTGGTTACCAATGGGTGTAATGGCCACCCTTGCTTCACAAAAAATACTGGGGGTTTGCAAGCGCTGTTCCTGTTGCTGAATGGTCATGCTGTAGCCTTTTCCGGCAAGGATAGGAATATTTAAACCCAGCATTTTCCCAAATTTTGCCGACCAGGAACCGGCAGCCAATATAAATTCATCTCCTTGTATTTCTTCTCCGTTCCCGGTCAACAGGGCTTCAATGGTGTTGTTTTTTATACGGACTTGTTTTATTTCGCTTTGAATAAAAAAACGCACATTTGGTTTTTGCTGCAAGTATGTATACATCGCACTTACAAACATATTGGGCGAAAGGTGCGCATCGCCGGGGTACAAAACCCCTCCTGCAACATTCATATCTATATCGGGCTCCAGCAGCTTTAAACCCGCTTTGTCCAATACCCGTGTTGCAAGGCCCAGCTTATTGGCGGTTTGTGCGCCGTGCACTTCTTCTTCCAGGAACTTTTCGGTTTTGCACAACAACAACAAGCCTTGTTTTTTAAACATAAAATCAAACTTGTTTTCGCTGGCAATTTTTTTGTATAAATCTAAACTATAAGAATTGTAATCTTTTAAAGCGGGTGATGATTTTTGGACGTGGGCAGCGTTGGCAGACTTCCAGAATTTGATCAGCCAGGAAAGCAGCTCGCTGTTCATTTGCGGACGGATATACAAAGGACTGCGGGAATTAAAGATCCAGCGGATGCCTTGTCCGATGATGCCCGGCGAAGCGAGCGGAACAAAATGGCTGGGAACGATCATGCCGGCATTTCCGGTTGAACAGTTCAAATCGGCCAGGGGGTCGTTTTTGTCTACCACAGTCACATGGTAACCTTCTTCGGCTAAGTAATAAGCACTGCACAGGCCAATAATTCCTCCTCCTAACACAACGATCTCTTTTTTCATTTCCTCTTTTTTATTGTATGTTGTATGTTGTACGATGTATCAAGTCTTTGTGCATGTACTCCCGTATTGTAATATGTATACGTCCAGTCTGAATACAAGGTACAATGTGCAGTGTACAACTAAATCACCTGGAATCCGAAAGCATAAGGATCGTCGGAATCAATAATGATAGTATTGTACCCCGTTACTTTTGCCCAGCCTTCAATACTCGGAACAATTGCTTTATAGTCTGCCAGTTTAGTTTCTTTTTCTATCCGTCCTGTAAATACACTGCCTATATAACTCTCGTGTATAAACTCATCACCCTGTTTTAATTTTCCTTTTGCATACCACTGCGCCATACGGGCTGAGGTACCTGTTCCGCAGGGGGAACGGTCAATGGCTTTGTCGCCGTAAAACACGGCGTTACGCGCTGTTGCCAAAGGAGAAATTGTTTTACCTGTCCACAACACATGACTCAATCCCTTGATGGAAGGATTTTCGGGATGCTGAAAAGTGTACTGTTCATTCAAATAAGAACGAATGAAGGGACTGTAGCGGATAAGGTCACCTGCGGTATATTTTTCTATTCCTTCAAAGTTTTGCTGGGGGTCAACAATGGCGTAAAAATTTCCACCGTAACTTACATCCATTGTTAACTCTCCCAGTTCGGGGTGTTCCACTTTTAAATCCTGTTTGTAAAGGAAGGAAGGGACATTCACAATTTTTACTGATTCAACTTTTTTTCCTTTTTGTTTGTAGGTGGCAATCACAAGTCCGGCGGGTGTTTCAGCCCTCACTGTTCCTGGTGTTTTCGGAATCACCAAACCTTCTTCTATGGCCACGGTGATGGTGCCGATGGTTCCATGTCCGCACATGGGTAAACAACCGCTTGTTTCAATAAATAAAATTCCAACGTCATTGGCTTCATCAGTGGGGGGAAACAACATACTTCCCGACATCATATCGTGGCCGCGGGGTTCAAACATCAGCCCTTTCCGAATCCAATCGTAATGTTCTAAAAAATACAGGCGGCGTTCGCTCATTGTATTTCCTTTTAAGTGAGGCCCTCCGCCTGTTACTACGCGCACCGGGTTTCCGCAGGTGTGTGCATCAATACACATAAATGTTTTTCTGATTTCCATAATTTTTTTTACCACTGAGGCACTAAGGGCACTGAGGTTCACTAAGTTTGTAATATTGTACCCTGTATATTGTACACTGTATATTGTACGATGTATCAGGTCCTTGTATTGTACCTTGTATACACCCAGTCTGAATACAATATACAGCATACAAGGTACAGCGTATGTTGTATTCAGTCTGTGTTAAATCTTTCTAAGCCCTGTCACGTTTTCATTTACCTGTCTCTCCCATCAGCTAATTAGCTAATCATCACATCAGCTAATTAATCCTTCATTCGTTAACTTCCCATTCACCCTTCTCCATATTTTTTCAGGGTTTTCATTTTTTAATTCTTCGGGCAGGGCATTGTTTGGCCAGGCCTGAAAACACAAGGGGCGCAAAAAACGGCGAATGGCATCGGAACCTACCGAGCTAAACTGACTGAAGGAAGAAGCCGGGAATGGCCCTCCGTGGTGCATAGCGGAACAAACCTCCACACCCGTTGGAATGCCGTTGAAAATAATACGGCCTGTTTTTTCTTTTAATACATCAATCACTTCTTCGTGTTTATTGAGTTCTTCGTCTGTGGCAATAACAGTTGCTGTTAATTGTCCGCCCAGGCTTTCGGCCACTGCTTTTAATTCAGCAGGGCTGGTACAGGAAATTATAAGTGCAAAAGGCCCAAACACTTCTTCGTGCAAATGCGGATTGCTTAAAAATGTTTTTCCGTTTACTGTTGCAATGCCGGCCTGTACAGTTCTTTCGCCGGCAGGCTTTCCGGCAGCAGTGTATTCAACACCGGTTTGTGAAACAATGTTTTTGTTTAAACCTGCTTTAAAAGCGGAGCAGATGTTTTCGTTCAGCATGTGCTGTGCGTCTACCTCGGCTAATTTTGTTTTCAGGTGTTTTAAAAATAAATCAAAGCCATTGCCTTCAAGGGCCAGGAACAATCCGGGCTTGGTGCAAAACTGCCCGTTGCCTTGTGTAATGCTTCCGGCAAAGGTGGTGGCTATTTGTTCGTTTCTTTTTTCCAATGCTTCGGGTAAAAGCAATACCGGGTTTAAGCTTCCCATTTCGGCAAAAACAGGAATGGGTTCTTTGCGCTGGTTGGCGGCATCAAACAGGGCTTTTCCTCCGCTGTACGAGCCGGTAAAACCAACTGCTTTTACCAAAGGGTGTTTTACCAAAGCCATCCCGGCATCAAAGCCCCTTCCAAAAATTAAGGAGAAAAATCCTTCGGGCATAGCGCATTTTTTTCCGGCGCGTACAACGACTGCTGCAACAATGCTGCTGGTACCCAGGTGTCCGTTGTGTGCTTTCACAATTACGGGACAGCCCGCAGCCCAGGCAGAAGCCGTGTCGCCACCGGCTACAGAAAATGCCAAAGGAAAGTTGCTTGCGCCAAAAACAACAACGGGCCCCAAAGGAACCTGCACTTTTCGGATGTCGTAACGAACGGAACCGTCTTCATTTTTTGCCAGATCGATAGTAGCATCAGCATGAAGGCCGCTGCGCAATAAAGTAGCAAATAATTTTAACTGATTGATGGTACGGTTCAATTCCCCGTCTAAACGGGCCAGTGTTAAGGCCGATTCCAGTCTTGCCCGTTCAATAACAACAGGCCTTTCTGCATCTAATTCCGCAGCCACTGTGTCTAAAAAACCAGCGCGTTGTTCGCTTGTGGTTTTTTTGAGGAGCAGAAAAGCAGCACTGGCCATTTCAACAGCTTTATTAATTTCATCGTTGCTGGCGGTAAAAAATTTTTCAGGCAGGTCGCTTCCATCTATGGCGTTTTTTGCAGTGAGGAAATTTTTTTCGTCACTGCCTTGCGAATATCCGATCCGGCTTTTTTCTGAAATACTACTTTGTGATAATGTTGCGCTCATTCTATATAAAGTTTATTTGTTCAGTTGTTTATCCGTTTAATAGTTCGCGTAAACTAACAATTGAACATATAAACGAATAAACGATAAAACGATGCTTAAGCCAACACCGCTTTCAATTCCGGTAAAGCCGGGCGTTTGGCGATTCCTGAATTAATAACAGCGAGTACCTGTTCGCGTTCTTTTCCTTCTAAGATAAGTCGTGGTGCACGAACATATTCTGTACCCAGGCCGGTTTGTGTTTCGGCTAATTTAATGTATTGAACCAATTTAGGATGAATATCCAATTCAAGTAAAGGCAGGAACCAACGGTAAATTTCGCGGGCTTCTTCGATACGTCCTGCTTTCACTAATTTGAATATAGTAACTGTTTCTTTTGGGAAGGCACATACCAAACCTGCTACCCATCCATGGGCGCCCATTACCAAGCTTTCCATAGCCAATGTATCTACACCACAAAGAATGGTGAAACGGTCGCCGAATTCGGTGATCATACGGGTGGTGTTGGACACATCACGGGTTGATTCTTTTACTGCTTCAATGTTTTTGAAGGCAGCTAATTTTTTAAACATGGGGATGGTGATTTCAATTTTATAATCAACCGGGTTGTTGTACAACATAATAGGCAAAGCCGTTGCGCCTGCTATGGCTGAGAAATAAGCCAGGGTTTCACGTTCATCTGAAAAATACCGCAAAGGTGGAAGGCACATAAAACCATTGGCGCCAATTTTTTCCGCTTCTTTTACATATTTTAGGGCTTCACTTGTTCTTGATTCGGCAATGTTTAAAACAATTGGAACGCGGCCTGCACTTATTTTTAAAGCTTCTTTCAGAATGTCTAATTTTTCGGATTGCGCCAAAGTACCAGCTTCTCCTAAAGTACCGCACAAAATAATACCGTTGGCGCCTGCTTCAATCTGCGCTTCAATATTTTTTGCGATCGCCGGAAAATCTATCGTTTCATCGGCTTTAAATTTTGTGGTGATTGCGGGAAATACACCTTTCCAGTTGATACTCATGCTATGTTTATTTATTTGATTTATTTTTATTTAAGAAAGCTTTCATTGAATTGTTTTGACCTTGACTTATTTTTTCTTATATTCAATAGAGGATTATCTGTGTACTATTTTTTAAGAATCTATTATTGAATGAACGGGCGATTGTATGCTATGGTACAAAAGTAAAGCAGGAAGGAAGGGGAGAATAGTAATTTGTTGTCACAATATAATACAAAATTATCATGGATGCAGAACGACCCGCAGGATTTATTATTATTGCAAAAACACCACATGAGCATGAAACCGCTACTATTCAGGAACCTCATACCAGAAAATGAGTCGTTCCACGTGCAGGAAGACATCCTGGCACACTTTTATGATTTTTTACATTACCATCCCGAACTGCAATTGACCCTGATTATCAAGAGCGCCGGCACTGCATTCATCGGCGATAACATCGGCAACTTCGAAGAAGGCGATGTGTTTTTACTGGGCAGCAATTTGCCCCATGTATTCCGCAACAACCATTCGTTTTACGAAAATCCGCAAGCCTTAGACGTGCACACCCTGTCCCTGTATTTCCGTCCGGGTTCATTGGGAGCAGACTTTTTTAAATTGCCTGAAACCCACGGAATTCATGAGGTGTTGCAAAAAACAGCCCGTGGTATTAAGTTCAAAGGGGCATTAAAAGAACAATTGGCAAAAGACATCAGGGAGATTCAACACAAAGTTGGTTTTGACAAGCTGATGCATTTTTTAAGTCTGCTTAACAACATGACAAAGTCTTCTGAGTATGATTTACTCTCTTCCATCAGTTTTCAAAGATCGAAAGAAGAAGGTGAAAACAAAAGGATACAGGGTGTATTCGATTTTGTGATGACCAATTACTCCCGCGAAATAACACTGGAAGAAGTGTCGGAAATATCGAGCATGAGTGTTACTTCATTTTGCCGTTTTTTTAAACAACGCACCAATAAAACCTTTACCCAGTTTTTAAACGAGGTGCGCATAGGCCATGCCTGCAACGAACTTATTTACAGTGATTTTAATATCAACGAAATAGCTTACCGTTGCGGCTATAACAATATTTCAAATTTTAACCGGCAGTTTAAAGAAATCACCAAACTCACTCCATCGGAGTATTCGAAAAAAGCAGGCTGATGAATTTGCACCCTGTTCACTTTTAATTTGTACGCTGTATATTGTACCTTGTATTTAGTCTGTGTGTGTCGGTTTTTATGAATTGTTGCCGGGCCATCAGGTCTTCTATCTCTTCTGTTTCAATGGGGATATTTCCGATCACCTGCGGGCCTTTAGCGGTAATAAGAATATCGTTTTCCAAACGTATGCCCAGGTTTTCTTCACGGATGTATATGCCCGGTTCGCAGGTGAACACCATGCCTTCGGCTAAGGGCTGTTGTTTAATGCCCACATCGTGTACATCGAGGCCCAGGTGATGTGCGGTGCCGTGCATAAAGTATTTTTTATACAGGGGCTTTTCAGGGTCTTGTTTTTTTATTTCGTTTTTATCCAGCAGTTTTAAGCCAATTAATTCTTCTTCCATCAGCGCATCCACTTCTTTGTTGTAGGCTGTAAGGGTATTTCCGCAGGTCAGTAATTTAGTAGCCTGCCTTAATGCACGGAGTACGGCATGGTAGACTTCTTTCTGGCGTTTGGTAAATTTTCCGTTTACCGGAAAGGAGCGGGTAATGTCTGAGTTGTAGTTGCCGTATTCGGCAGCCACATCCAATAAAATAACATCCCCGTCTTTACACACTGCATTGTTATCAATATAATGCAATACACAGGCGTTGATACCAGTCCCGATAATGGGGCTGTAGGCAAAACCCCGGGAGCCCTGGCGGACAAATTCGTGAACAAACTCCGCTTCTATTTCATATTCTTTGACTCCGGGTTGAATAAAATTTAATACGCGTCTGTATCCGTCTTCTGTAATCTTCGTTGCTTTTGTAATCAGTTCAATTTCAGGTGTTGATTTAATTCCGCGTAAGCTGTATATCAGCGGGGCCGAACGTTTGTAGCTATGTAAAGGATGACGGTTTTTGCACCAGTTGATGAAACGGGCATCCCTTGTTTCTACTTCAACAATAGCACGCTGGTGTTCATTGCTGTTTAAATAAATGTTTTCGCATTCGCAGGTCAGGGCATTAAAAATTGTTTCGAACTGCTGCAGCCAGTATATTTTTTTTATGCCCGAAGTTGCAGTGGCTTCTTGTTGGCTGTATTTATGGCCTTCCCAGGTGGCCATCAGTTCGTTGCTTTCTTTGAGAAATAAAATTTCGCGGTGTTCTTCTGTTTTGCAATCGGGGAACAACAGTAAAATTGTTTCTTCCTGGTTGATGCCGCTGAGGTAATATAAATCGCAGTTTTGAATGAATGTTCGTATACCATCAGCATTGGAAGGCTGAACGTCGTTGGCGTTGAACAGGGCAATGGAATTGGCCTGCAACAGGGTACTGAAACGTTTTCTGTTTTCAATAAACAAAGCTGTGTCTGTGGGTTCAAATCTGTTCATGGCCATCTTTTTACAAACGTAGCTGTGAAATTGCAGATACAAACAGTTGATTTTACCTCTTTGTTATATTCAATTGCCAACAATAATGAATGCAGAGGGCTGCTTTCCCATTTGTAGAGCGAAACCATATTTTCATCTAAAAAAACAGCCCTTTTATACGCTTTATTTAGTAATTTTAATAGCAAAGAAAACTAATTTACTGAAACGGCTTTTTTCTATGTATCTGACAAAAAATAATCGGATTTTTCGATGCTTGTTTATTTTCCTGTGCGGCTTTTTTGGGTCTGAGGCTCAAACAACATTGCTGGTAGGTTCAGCTGAAACCTACACCACTATTGCCGGTGCTTACGCTGCCTGTACCAATGGTGCTACCAATTATATTATTGAAATCCGTACCACGTATACCAATACCGAGAGCAAGCCCATTGCCCTGGGCGCCAACACAGCGGCTTCCGTTATTATCCGTCCGCAATCGGGCGTTGCATCCCTTACATTAAGCACTGCTACACAGGCTTCGGTATTTAACTTTACGGCTGGCGATAATGTTACCATTGATGGCCGTGCCGGAGGTTCCGGGTCTGGTGTGCTGACGGTTGAAAATACACAAAATGCAGCCTCAAAATATGCCATCCAGTATTCGGGAGGATCAACCGGGAATACCATTAAATACTGCACCATCAAGGGGTCCAACACGGATGCAACAGCTTCATCCACAGCCGCAGGTGTAATTATGTTTGCATCCGGTACCAACAGCTCCAATACCATCGACAATTGCACCATTCAGCAATCGGGCAGCAATTACCCGGCTGTATGCATTAACAGTTACGATGCCACCAACAACAATCAGATCAGTGTTACGAATTGCAACATTGCAAATTTTACGTATTATGGACTTTGGGCGAATGGTCCCAATAACGACAACTGGACCATAACCGGGAACAGTTTTTATGCTGACTATGCGCAGAGCGGATGGACCAATTCGGTGTATATGTTGTTTATTAGCGATGGTACCGGATATACCATTACCGGAAATTATTTTGGCGGGCGGGCAGCGCAGTGTGCAGGTGCTTCAGCCTATACCCTTAGCTCAACCCGGCAAATGTTTGCTATAAATGTTGACGACAGCGATGCGGGAACTATTACCATCAGTGGAAATTACATTCAGAACATTGCCTTTACATGCACGTATACTGCTACTCAATGGGCTCCGATGTGGATTGAGGGCGCTGCGGATTTTACCATCGGTTCCTCCGGAAACGGCAATACCATTGGTGCAACTACCGGTACCGGCAATATTGTGTGTACCGATAATTCGGTGGCCAGTACGACTACCTATCAAAATCTGATCGGGGTAATTTATGCTACCGGGACTGTAAGTATGCAATACAACACTATAGGGGCTATTACATTCAACGGTTCCAATGCCAGTACCAAAACAATTTATTTTTGCGATTTTGCCAACGGTACAATTACCTTCAGCAACAATACAGTAGGCAATACCACTTCCAACAACATTATCCTAAACGGAACATCTTCGAATACCTATGCTTTTAATATTCCGAGCAGCTGTGCGGGTACTTCCACCTGTAGCAGCAATACCTTCAGGAATATTCAAAACAATGCAACTTCAGGTGAGTTTATGCTGATTGACGCCTATAATCTGTTTACCTGCTCCGGCAATACCCTTTCCGGAATTTCGTCTTCGAGCTCATCTACTACCCAAAGGCTCATCCGCTTTATTGGAACAGAAAATGTAAGTATTACTTCTAATACTATTAAAGCCATTACTTTTTCCAGTTCAAGTTCAAGCGTAGAACTGATTCATGTTGATGCCGGAACCGGAGCTGCAACAGCCAATGTTAGCTCCAATACCCTTGGTGAATTTGGAACAACAAACGACATCACTCTGGCCGGGAACGATGATAACCTTGGGATTTATTTTTACGATGCAGGTGCAATTACAGTAAGTGGGAATGTTTTACAAAATTTTAATATTTCTTCAACGGGTACTGCTAATAATTTTTATGGTATTTACACCGCATCTTCCTGCGACGCTACAAATACGTATACCGACAATGTGGTTGATAATATTAGCTCTGCGTCTACGGAAAATTCGGGTACTTCAGCACTTACAGCTTTTTATTTATCGGGCGATGGAACAAATACAATTGACCACAATACTTTTACCGATCTGGAAATGTCTTCCACCGGGGCAAGCACTCTTGGCTATGTGCAGGGTATTTACCTGAATTTCCCGGATGGAACGGTAACTGTGAGCAAAAACCGCATCAGCGGACTGACTCACAAAACCACTGTGGGTAATTCTTCGCAGCGCATTACTGGTATACGCAGCAATACTGACGGGACGAACAATTTTTATAACAATGTAATCCTGCTCAACAATGGTTCCAATACCAATGTTATTGATATATGGGGCTTTCATAGCAATTCGGTTACCTCCGGTATCTATAACCTCTACCACAATACCATTAAAATATACGGCACCACTGCCGCAGGTGCTGCCAGCGCCCCTATTTATGTAAATTCTACCAGCGGAACCTTTACGCTTAAAAACAACCTGTTCCAAAATTTAAGGGCCAGTGGTTCGGCGGCTTATGGTATTGATAACGGTGTGGCCGGGACTTCTTTTACCGAAAATTATAATTATGTGGAAGCGGCCACCTTTGGGTATTGGCAGGGTTCAACATACAACACCATGGCTACTTGGAGAACCAATACCGGTCAAGGGGCCAACGACAAAAACTCCGCTATAACTGTTGCGGCCAGTGGGGTGGTTGCATCGCCTACTTCCAGCGATATACAAAACAACGGGATGGATTACGATGCGACTGTGCCAACGGATATCGACGGCAATACCCGCCACGCCACCACCCCTTACATGGGGGCTTACGAAGGGTCCACGGCCCTGCCCATTGAACTACTTCATTTTACAGCTATTCCTGCGGGTAAAGTGGTTGAACTCAGCTGGAGTACCGCTACCGAAATTAACAACGATTATTTTACCATCGAACGTTCGGCAGACGGACTATTGTTTGAAAAAATGTCTATAGTACAGGGTGCAGGCAATAGCAACAGCACTTTGTTTTACAACGACACGGATGCCCTGCCCTTAAAAGGAATTTCGTATTACCGGCTTAAACAAACAGATTTTGACGGGCAGTATTCGTATTCGCAAATTGTTCCGGTCAGCTTTTCAGGGGTAGGGGAACTCACTCTTTTTCCCAACCCGGCAGAACACTCGGTGCTGATCTCCTTCTTCTCCACAAGTGGCGATACTTTTACGCTTCAGTTTTTTGATGCGAAAGGCAGCATCGTTAAATGCCAAAGCTATACCGCGGATGAGGACGGCATCAACAGCCTGATTGTTCATTTAAACGAGTTTGAAGCAGGGATTTATTTTGTCTACCTCATCAACAGGAACGAGATACTGAAAACGAAAGTAGTTAAACAGTAATTGCCATCAGGTTGAATGAATTTGCCGTTTGGGTTTGTGTTTACACCATCACAACTGATGCAATGGCAGTTTGTACCAGTGAAAACATCATCAAGTGTACTGAAAACCTCATCGAGCTTGCTGAAATTGCCCTTTTGGTTTGTGTTTACACCATCACAACTGACGCATTTGCAGTTTGTACCCCTGAACACGTCATCAGGTTGAATGAATTTGCCGTTTAGCTTTGTGTTTACACCATCACAACTGACGCAAGTGTTTGGGTTGTATGGAAAACTAAACTTTACAAGCCTTTAATAAAACTTCTATTTTTTGTTGGCAGATTTTTTCGGTGAGTTCTTTCAGCAGTTCAACCCGGGCACTTAAATACTGTAGTTCTTCTTTGGTGATTTTGTAATTTTTTTCGTAGCGGGCATCTACATAAGCTGCTTTTAACAAATAAAAATGATGGCTTTCTACGTCCGTATTCATGGGGAACACTTCTTCAAAACGACGGTCCAGTTCGTTTACCTGTGTACCCAGGCTTTCTATATCATGGTCTTTGGCTTTATACCCGGTAAATACCATGAGTATTGCCGCGTAGTATCGCTCTGTTACCTGGTGAAGATCAAAAGCTGCTTGATTAAATTTATCTTTTCCAAAGTCGTAATAAAAAGTGTCTAAAAAATCATTCGCACTCTTAAACCAATAAGCAAAATCCTCCTGTGCATTTCTTAAAACCTCCTGTGGTTTTAGTTTTCGGGGATTGCCCAGGTTAAAATTCCCTGTAGTATACAACATAATGCCCTGGGCACGTATGTCGTTAAACAGGGGGCTGCCCATATCAATTAACTGGTTTACCGAATTAATGCCCTGTATAATGGTACGGGCCGGTGTTTCAATGGGGGTGTTGCGTATGGCCTGGTTTACCTTGTGTTTAAACGCAGCGTTGTTTTCTTTACCGCTGTGGGTGAGTACAATCAGCAAATCAAAATCGGAACGGTATTCGTAAATGCCCCCATCCTTTACATAGGTATCCTCTACCTGCTCGCCCCGGGCATAGGAACCAAAAAGCAGGATCATTTCCACGCTTTTAAACTCGGCAGTAATAGCCTGTACTATGGCTTTTAACTCGGCTTGTTTATGAGCGGGTAAATGATCGGTACTTGTTTTCATCAGGAGCTAAAGATAAAGGTTTTTGAATTACGATTAGTGAAGTTCGATCGACGATTTTTGAACCGCTGTTTCAATAAAATATTAAGAGTTCTTTTGATGATTTGGGTGTGTAAATTAATTAACTTAGTTTTGATACAAGCTTATTTAATCACGTCTTTTCACTTGAATTTTGATTAGATAAGCCTGAAGGAATGAGAGGGGATAAGCAAGTTAGCAGTAATGGTAAAAAAATGCCCCGGGACGGTTTACAACTTATAGACAACCACAACTTTTTTATAAGTAAATTCGACAAAAAATAAAAGACTATTGAAAACACATCATAAAATAGTAAATGGCGACAGCAGACAAATGACCGCATTAGAAGACAATTCGGTACATTTAGCAATAACTTCACCGCCCTACTGGCAACTTAAGGACTATGGGACAGACGACCAAATTGGCTTCCACGACAGCTATGAAAGTTATATCAACAACCTAAATTTAGTTTGGAAAGAATGCTACCGCACTCTTCACAATGGTTGTAGGTTGTGTGTAAACATTGGTGACCAATTCGCAAGGGCCATTTATTACGGACGCTATAAAGTAATTCCCATTAGGGAGGAAATTATAAAATTCTGTGAAAATATAGGGTTTGATTATATGGGTGCTATTATTTGGCAAAAGGTAACTACATCTAACACAACTGGTGGGGGTGTTCAAATGGGTTCATATCCCTACCCCAGAAACGGAATTTTAAAACTTGATTACGAATTCATTTTAGTTTTTAAAAAATTGGGAGACGCTCCCAAGCATACAAAAGAGCAAAAGGAACTTTCTAAAATGACAGCTGAAGAATGGAATACATTTTTTGCAGGTCATTGGAATTTTGCAGGAGCAAGACAAAGCAATCATATTGCTATGTTCCCCGAAGAATTACCGAGACGGCTAATTAAAATGTTTTCATTCGTAGGTGAAACTGTTCTGGACCCATTTGCAGGTAGTGGAACAACAAATCTTTCAGCAAAAAATCTGGGTCGCAATTCAGTAGGTTTTGAAATCAATCCTGAATTTATTTCTATCATTAAAGAAAAATTAGAAGTAAATCAAAAGGACATTAACGAAACAACCTATGAGTTTATAAAACAAAAATACTCCTTAGATTTTGAAAAAGAAATTCAAAAGCTACCGTATATTTTCAAAGACCCACATAAACTCGATAAAAAGATTGATGTAAAAAAACTTCAATTTGGTTCCAAAATAGACAAGGACAGTTCCAATAAAAGAGAAGAATTTTTTACAGTAAAAGAAATTATCAGTCCCGAAAAAATTCGTTTAAGCAACGATTTAACGGTTAAACTAATCGGTATAAAAGAAGACACAATAATCAATGGTAAGGCAACAGCATTTCTAACCGACAAAACAAAAGGTAAAAGAGTTTTTCTTAAATATGATAAAGAAAAATATGACAAGGAAAATAATTTACTTTGTTACTTATATCTTGAAAATAAAACTTTCATAAACGCTCATTTAATTAAAAAAGGTTTCGCGCAGGTGGATAGTTCCCTAGATTTTAAATACAAACAAAAATTTATTAATTTATTTAACGAAGCAAATGCCTAAGCCAGTAATTCAACGGCACTCAAAAGAATTCGGCAAGAAAGAGAAAGTTCTAAACTACGCTTGTCAAACCTACCAGTTGTCAAGACCAAACAAAGTTGGTTCTGTAATGGCTCTGATTCGTGAATGCCAGCCAAAATCATTTGAACAATGGGAGAAATGGTATTTTGAAAATGCAAACACCGATGGTAAATCGCCAGGTAAAATCACAAAAGAAAGTTTGGAAGAACTTGGTGAACGACTCTATGTAAAAATAAAAGAGATTGTAATTCCAGAATGGACGGAAGCATTTAACCAACTCACTTTGCAAGATTGCGTTGAATATATTATCAATCTTACCATCAACAGAACTTACGATGGTTTCATCAGAGAGAAATCAGTTATTGAAGACAATCTTGCACAGGAATTTCCGAATGTAAAATTTGTAGAAAGTGACCCCGAACTTGACCACGCTGGAGACATTGATTATCTCGGCTGGGTTGACAAAAAAGCATTTGGGATTCAAATAAAACCTGTTACAGCAAAAGCAAATTTCGGCAACTACTCTGTTTCAGAAAGAATGAGAGCAAGTTTTGATAACTTTACAAAAAAATTCGGTGGACATGTTTTTATTGTTTTCAGCATAGACGATAAAATAAAAAATGAAGATGTAATCGGACAAATTGCAAGTGAAATTAAACGGCTCTCAAAATAGCAAATGAACTTAACGACCCGTTTGACTGTAAGTACGCACACCCGCTCCGCTGCATGTCCCGCAGGGCAATGCTGCGGTATTAAAGCATTAACAAAATTAAGAATGCTGTAGATGCAGGTTTTGTTAAACAGGCTTATGGATGGATTTACTCATCAACTGCGAATTGTCAGGAAATGGAAAATAGTATTGATATTGAAAGAATTCCACAGAGATTAAATACATATTAGGGCCGCATTGTTAGACAAAATACTTAAGACTATTTTAATCGATGTCTTCCGATTGCCCGGCTCTTGAAGCTTTAAAGCTTATTTGACGGCTAACAGCAAGAACTATACTTCTATTGTAAACTTGATGAGAAGTTCCCGGTAATTGTTTTCGAACAGGTATAAGTGAGTGGATCAATCGCACTCCTACACGCCACTTTTCGTTAAATACGTAACCAGTACCTATATTAAAAGTAAAGTCTTTATTACTAAAGGGATAAAGGTCTGTTGGGAAAGGAAACGCTGCTCTGTCCGTATATTCTCCAGTATTGATTAATGCTGCTAATGCCGGACCAAATTCAAAGTAAGCCTGTTTCTTGTTATATTGGAAGAGGAGTGGGACTTCAAAGTAAGATAGACGTAAAAAATAATCGCCGTAATTGGATTTATTTTGATTGTCTCCCGCGGTTCCTTTGCCAATTTGAGTTAGTTCAGCCTGCATAGTCCAACTTTTACTAATTTTTATCTGAACCCACATTCCACCTATCAAGGCAGGTTTTGGATGAGTTTTTACGGGACAGCCTGTAATAGTGTGCATTCCTAAACCTAATTTAAACCCAAATTTACATTGAGTTTTTAATTTACTTTGAGACCAAACATCAAGGCAAATAATTGACATGACAAAAAAAATGAAAATTTTTTTCATTGCTAATTAACGGAATTGTCATATAAAAATTGTGTTAATAACAACGATTCTATTTGCGAACATTTAAACATAAGTTAAACCGTACGCGCCACCATACACCTGTGGTTATGAGCGATTTTAAAAATCAACCTTCACATAAAACAAAGGCAAAAAGCCCAACTGGTAATTTCGTACCATGGGGTCGGCTTTGGGGTTTTGTGGATCGGGCGCATAGGTGAGGGCCAGCACATTTTTTTGATTGCTGAGGTTAATTAAGTCTATGGCAATTTCCCAGGAAGCTTTTTTACCGTTTATTTTGTAAGCTATACGCGCATCTACCCTGAAATAATTTGGAAACTGCAACACATTCACCAGGGTATCGGTGGGTACCACGTCCATTATTTTATCGCTGGCTATGCGGTTGGGATTGGTGTAACGTCTGCCACCACCATAAGTAATTTTAGGGCCAAAAGTGATGCTGTTTTTTTTACTTTTTCCAACAGCGTATTCAACGCCGCTCAGCATATTAAACATATAGTTTCCGTTGAAGTCTGTGTTCCATTCTTTGTTATTGCTGCCTTTGTATCTGGAATTGAAGACCGAGCCTGAAAACAAAAAGAAATAATGCTGATGGAATAATTTTTCTACAGTTAACTCTATTCCGTAATTGCTTCCTGTGCCTTTGTTTTCGAGGCTATAAACCGGGAAGAAACGGGTGAAGGTGGCGCCACGGTTGATGAGCGATACAGAGGAAGGAACAGCGTACACCGGAATGTTCCACAAGTTCTGGTAATAGGTTTCAGCTTTTATGCGCAGGTACTTGGACACAAAAAAATCGTAACCCAGTACAAAATGCTGACTCTTGCTCATGCCGAGGTTTTTATTGTCCTGTATTTTATTTGTATTGGCACTTACAACACCGTTACGGACTAAACTATCGGGTGCGGCGTAATAAATATAAGTGGGTTGTATCTGGCTGTGTAAACCGTAACCTAAGCTCAGCAAATGTTTTTCGCTGATGTTCCATTTAAGGCCTGCGCGGGGTTCAACCGACCAGGTGTTGTTGAGGGTGAGCAACTGCCCGTATACACCTGCATTAAAAGTAAGCTGATCGGTAAATTTATAATTGTACTGGAAATAGGGCTGTATCAGAAAAAAACCGGTTTTGGTATGCAGCCTGTTTTTCCAGGGCTTTTGAATAAACATAGCCGCAGTGGTATCGTACAGGGAAGTGGTTTTAACACTGTCGTTAAAGTTTACATTAAAATAATTGAAATAAATGCCTGTTTTAAAACTGTTGCGGGTATTTATTTTGTGGCGGATGGAAGTGGTCAGGGTTGTTTTTTGTTCAAGGAACTGAAAGCCCATGATTTCGGGCAGGGAATCGTTGGGTTTGTAGTTTTTATCGCGCAGCACAAGGTAATGATTGGCGTGGTTGGTGGCTGCCGAATGGGCGAGGGTGGTCTTCAGCATTGTTTTTTCACCCAGGGCAATAATGTGGCTTAAAATAGCCACACCCATATTGGTTTTAAAATACTGGTCGCGGTTTTGGTCGCCGTACAATTCTTTGGGCCTTACCGTGTCTTTGCTCAATACAATAGAAATATTGCTTAAGCCGCCAATCCCGCTAAAGGCAAAGGTCCCTGCTTTTTTGGTGGGGAAATTAAAACGGAAGCCCATGTCCTGGTACTTGGGAACCGCGCTGGTACCAATGGGCAGGTGCAGGGCCGAAAATAAATCGAGGGTGCTGTACCGGTAATTGATTAAATAACTCGATCCCTTCTCTTTATTCAGGGGGCCTTCTACACCCATTTCGGTACCCAGAAAACCCAGCTGAAAAGTGCGTTCGTGTTTTTCGTTGTTTCCGTTCCGCATTTTTAAATCGAATACACCACCCATGGCATTGCCATAAGATGCAGGAAAAGCCCCGGTAAAAAATTCGGAGTTGGCTAAGTATTTATTGTTGACAATAGAAACCGGCCCACCGGCAGAACCGGCGACGTTGAAGTGATTGGGGTTGGGAATATCAATTTCCTCGAGTCGCCACAACAGGCCCGAAGGAGAATTTCCACGGATCACAATGTCATTCCGCGAATCGTTGGTGCCCTGCACCCCTGCAAAATTAGACGCCATACGGGCAGGGTCCTGCCTCGATCCGGGGTAACGCTCGGTTTCTTCGATGCTGAATGTTTTGGTACTAACGGAACTCATTTCATTAAAAGAACCTTTGTCTTCGGCTTTGATCACCACCTCGTCCATTTGTTGCACAGCTTCTTCGAGGTCGATGTTTAAAAAGGTTTCTTTCCCGGATACTACAATGATATCTGAGGCTACAGCCGTTTTGTAACCTACAAAACTGACGATGAAGGTACGGCGGCCAACAGGTACATTCGGTATTTTAAAAAAACCATCTGCATCGCTGGTAGCGACTAACTTGCCGGTGGAATCGCCTTTTAACTTTACAATTACACCGGGTATGGTAAGGCCCGATTCTTTATCGGTGATTTTTCCTTTAACGGTTTGCAGGTAGTTTTGAGCAGAACAAAGGCTGCTGAAAAAAAGAAGAACAAAAACGGAGGAAAGGAATCTGTTGAATGTCATATTGATAAGCTCTTTTTAAAGCCTGCAAACATAGATAAAAAAATGGAAAATTGCCTGTTGAATCTTTTTCCAAAAAAATTTCCCGGATTCTGAATAAATCCCTAAATTTGCACCCGAATTTAAGAAATGTTAAAATTCGTCAAATAGAAATGTGTAGAAAAATCAATACCTTCAAAAGAAATTCATTCCTTTTCATACTATTTTTCAGCGTTTTATCGCTTGCATCGCTCAAAGGCCTTGCCAATGGCTACGAACCCGTTGAGCACCCTGCCGCTGCAACACCTGAGGCAGCGGCCAATTTTGACCCGGGAAAATTAATTACCGAACATATTGCGGACGGATACGGCTGGCACATTGCCGGAGAAGGGCAAAATGCAATTGCAATGCCGCTTCCAATCATTCTGTATTCTAAAGAAAGAGGTTTGGATGTTTTTCTTTCCAACAAATTCGATCACGGCCACAGTACTTACAACGGATATAAATTAGAAGGGAATCACATAGTAGCGGTGAATGAAATGGATGAAATGAACTCCCACCTCGCCACTGTAAACGAAGAGTTAACGGCTCATCTGTGGGACATCTCCATCACAAAAAATGTATTTGCTTTATTGCTCAGTGCCTTCATCCTGCTTTGGATGTTTCTGACTGTGGCCAAAGCCTATAAAAAGGGTTCGAATAAAGCACCCAAAGGTTTGCAGTCTTTTGTAGAGCCTATGATTATGTTTGTACGCGACGATGTGGCGAAAAACTCCATAGGCCCCAAGTACGAAAAATTTATGCCTTACCTGCTGACAGTCTTCTTTTTTATTTTCATCAATAATTTATTGGGCCTTGTTCCGCTTATTCCTGGTTGTGGTGCCAACCTCACCGGTAACATTGCGGTTTGTTTAGTATTGGCCGGTTTAACTTTATTGATTACGCTTATTAACAGCAATGGTCATTACTGGAGGCATATATTTGCGATGCCTGGCGTTCCTATTCCGGTGTTAATTATTTTAACCCCTATCGAAATTTTGGGTGTGGTGTTGCGCCCCTTTGTATTGATGATACGTTTGTTCGCTAACATTACAGCCGGCCACATTATAGGACTGGCCTTTTTCAGTTTGATTTTTATTTTCGGACAAATGAGCACAGGCGCCGGTTACGGTGCTTCGGTGGTTTCGGTATTGTTTACAGTGTTTATGGGTTTAATGGAATTGCTGGTGGCCTTTTTACAGGCTTATGTATTTACTTTATTATCGGCTATTTATATTGGTAGTGCTATTGAAGAGGGTCATCACGATGATCACCATCATGCTGAAAATTCTAAAATAGATTTAGTATAAAAATATTTTTGCTGTTTTGAGTAAAACAGCGTTTTGTTTAACTTTTAATTTATAAAAACAATGATGTCAACTGTAATGTTAGCTGCCGAACAAGCACACGGAATCGCCGCAATAGGCGCCGGTGTAGCTGCTCTTGGCGCTGGAGTAGGTATTGGCCGTATCGGTGGTTCTGCATTAGAATCTATCGCTCGTCAGCCTGAAGCTATTAACGACATCCGTGGCAACATGATCCTTGCTGCAGCCCTTGTAGAAGGTGCTGCATTTTTTGCCATGGTAGTTGCACTGTTAGTAGTATTCAAGTAATTGAAAAAAAAGTACCGGCGTTTGGCCGGTACCTTTTTATTTTTTAAAGATCAACAACAACACAAAATAAAACACAGATGGAATTAGTACAACCCGCGTTTGGCTTATTGTTCTGGATGATTGTCACTTTCTCAATCATCTTCTTTATCCTGAAAAAATTTGCCTGGAAACCAATCCTGAACATGATTAAAGAGCGCGAACATTCAATTGAAAGCGCTTTGGAATCGGCTGAACAAGCCCGTAAAGACATGCAGGACTTACAGGCCAGCAACGAAAAAATACTGGCCCAGGCCCGTGCCGAGCGCGATGCTTTGTTAAAGGAAGCCCGCGACACCAAAGAAGCCATTGTGAACGAAGCAAAGGCAAAGGCCAAAACTGAATCGGATAAATTGGTAGCCCAGGCCCGCGAAACCATTAACAGCGAAAAATTAGCCGCTGTGGCCGAATTAAAAAACCAGGTGGCTACTTTGTCGATTGATATTGCTGAGAAAATTCTGAAAGAACATTTAAGCTCCGACGACAAACAAAAAGCGTTGATGAGTAATTTAATGAAAGAAGTTAACCTGAACTAAACATGATTTTAGCTACACGATACGCAAAATCTTTACTGGACCTGGCCATTGAAAAAGGCCAGCTGGAAGCGGTTTACAAGGATATACAACAGCTTAAAGCTGTGTGCGACGAGCACCGCGATTTTGTGAGAATGCTGGAAAGCCCCGTTATTAAAACCGATAAAAAAATTGAAGTAATTCATGCAGTTTTTAAAACTTCGGTGAATGCACTTACCCTGGCCTTTATGGATATTATGATCAATAAACGCCGGGAAATGTACCTCTATGAGATTACTTCTTCGTTTATTGAACAATACAAAACACACAAACATATTTTAACGGCTGTTATTTCTTCGGCCATTGGCTTAGACGATACGACACGTGCGAAAGTGCTGGATCTGATTAAACAGTCTGCCCAGGGAGAAGTGGAACTGATTGAGAAAACAGACAAAAAATTAATAGGCGGATTTGTGTTGCGTATTAACGATAAACAGGTAGACACCAGTATTGCCCGCAAATTAAACAATTTAAGAAAAAACTTTACAGAAAACCCTTTTATATCAGCGTCGTAAGTATTGAAACCTAACAGGGATAAGACTTATAGCGTTAAACTTTAAACTAAACAAGAATGGCAGAAGTTAAACCGGCAGAAGTATCTGCAATTTTAAGACAACAATTGTCTGGCTTTAAATCCGAAGCAGAATTAGAAGAGGTGGGTACCGTGTTGCAAGTGGGTGACGGTATTGCCCGTATTTATGGTTTATCAAAAGTTCAGTCGGGCGAGCTGATTGAATTTGCAACAGGTTTGCAGGGCATCGTACTGAATCTCGAAGAAGACAACGTTGGTGCCGTATTATTGGGTGAATCAACCAAAGTAAAAGAAGGCGACACGGTTAAACGTACCGGTAAAATTGCGTCCATTAAAGTGGGCGAAGGTATGCTGGGCCGTGTGGTAGACACTTTAGGAAACGCCATTGATGGCAAAGGCCCTA
>JAHEYF010000188.1 GCA_023251755.1 Bacteroidota bacterium | reverse complement strand
GTTCAAACGTTTTATCCGTTTTCACTTAGTGTACCCGGAAGAGGCATTAAAAGCGAAGGAGCAGGGGAATGTAGCCATTCAATGTGTTATCAGTGAAAAAGGGGAGGCCCTGTACCCAAAAATTGTAAAACATGTTTCGGCTTCGGTAGACGCAGAAGCGATGCATTTGTTTAAATTATTAAAATGGACACCGGCCATTGCCTCTGTTACTAAAAAAATAATTGCCACAGAACTCGTAGTCGCTTTCCCTTTCGAAATTTCGAAATATAAAAAATATTGTAAAGAAAGAGGTTTTGAAAAACCAGATATAATAGATAAACCAGCCGACTCGTCTTTTGTGGTCTACGAAAAAATAGACAAACTCCCTGCTTATTTTTATGGAAACGACTCATTGGTAAAATACATCAACACTTCATTGGAATACCCCTCTGCTGCTAAAATTCAAAACATTGAAGGCACTGTTGTCTTAAATTGTATTGTTGAAACAGATGGTAAGTTATCCAATATCCGGGTCGAAAAACCCGTGGGAGGTGGTTGTTCGGAAGAAGCGATTGAAGTGCTTGCGAAAACAAGGTGGGTACCGGCCATCAGCAACGGAAAATATGTACGGTATGAATTGCATTACCCCATTGCATTTACTTTGCAGGGGGCATTTCACGACAATACAATTAAAGGACAAGGAGGACAATAATAAGATATGAATGTGTTAACGATGGATAAAGAAAAGGCCCAACAACGCATAGCGCAATTATCAAAAGAACTGGAACAACATAATTACAATTATTATGTTTTATCGGCACCAACCATAAGCGATTATGATTTTGATATGCTGCTGGAAGAGCTGATTAAATTAGAACAACAGCACCCCGAATTGCTTTCTCAGGATTCACCTTCTCAACGGGTAGGCGGAAAAATCACCAAAGAATTTAAAACGGTAAAGCATAAATATGTGATGCTTTCGCTGGCCAACAGTTATAGCCGCGAAGAAATGACGGACTTTGATGAACGGGTACGCAAGGGTTTGGAATTGGAAAGCAATACCTTGTTTGGTGCAGAAATAGAATATGTGTGCGAATTGAAGTTTGATGGTTTATCGATCAGCCTTACTTACGAAAATGGGAAATTGGTACAGGCCTTAACCCGTGGAGACGGCGTACAGGGTGATGATGTAACAACGAATGTAAAAACCATTCGTTCCATTCCTATACATTTAAAAGGCAATTACCCTTCATTGTTTGAGATAAGGGGAGAAATATTTTTGCCCCGCACTGTATTTGATGAAATAAACAAAGAACGCGAAGACATTGGGGAAGCTCCCCTGGCGAATCCGCGCAATGCGGCCTCCGGCACAATGAAGATGCAGGATTCAGCAGTAGTGGCCAAACGGAAATTAGATTGTTTTTTGTATTATATGATGGGGGACAACTTACCCTTCAAAACACATTACGAAAATTTACAAGAGGCAAAAACCTGGGGTTTCAAAATTTCGGAACGTGTAAAAGTATGCAGAAACCTTGATGAAATTTTTGACTACATAGATTATTGGGACAAGGAACGTTTTAAATTGCCTTTTGATATTGACGGGATTGTAATAAAAGTAAACGAGTATGCAAAACAGGAACAGCTTGGCATGACGGCCAAATCGCCCCGCTGGGCCATTGCTTATAAGTTTAAAGCAGAACAGGTATCAACTGTACTCGAAAGTATTTCGTACCAGGTGGGGCGCACCGGAGCCATCACCCCGGTGGCCAATTTAAAACCTGTGTTGCTGGCCGGCACAACGGTTAAGCGGGCCTCCCTGCACAATGCAGATATCATCGGAAAATTAGATGTACGTGTGGGAGATTATGTGTTTGTGGAAAAAGGCGGGGAAATTATCCCGAAAATAATCGGTGTTGATTTGAGCCGAAGGGCCGAAGGTTTGGTACCAGTAGAATATATCAACCGTTGTCCTGAATGCGATGCTGAACTGATCAGAAAAGAAGGAGAAGTAGCTCATTACTGCCCCAACGAAAATGCCTGCCCCCCACAAATAAAAGGAAAGATGGAGCATTTTGTGGCAAGGAAAGCCATGAACATAGACAGCCTGGGCGGGGAAACCATAGAGCAATTATTTAAAACCGGCTTAATCAAAAATATTGCAGACATCTACGATTTAAAAGCAGAACAACTGCTGCCCTTAGAAAGAATGGCGGAGAAATCGGTCAATAATTTACTGGAGGGAATTGAATTGTCGAAACAGGTGCCTTTTGAAAGGGTATTGTTTGCTATAGGGATAAGGCACGTGGGCGAAACAACCGCAAAAAAAATTGCAAGAAAAATAAAAAGCATTGAAGTCTTAAGTAATTCAACTGTTGAAGAATTGTTGCAGGTGGATGAAGTAGGGGAGATTATTGCCAAAAGTATTGTTGAATATTTTTCGAACGAAGAAAACAGGAATTTAATTGAACGGCTTAAAAATAAAGGACTGCAATTTACTTTAAGTGAAGAGCAATTGGAAGGGGCTTCGGAAAAATTAAAAGGTCTGTCGATTGTTATATCGGGCGTGTTTACCAAACACAGCCGCGATGAACTGAAAGAACTGATAGAAAAAAACGGGGGAAAAAATTCTGGTTCCATATCCGGTAAAACAAGTTATTTGCTGGCCGGAGAAAACATGGGACCGGAGAAATTAAAAAAAGCTTCTTCGCTTGGAGTGAAGATTATCAGTGAGGATGAGTTTATAAATCTTTTAAGTTAAAAGTTTAAAGTCAAAAGTTAAAAGCCAGGAGCCAAAAAACGATCACGGTTACGATTACATCTTCAGCAGAACTCTGCGTTTTTAATCAGCGTTTCTCTGCGGGAAATAAAACAAATTTAAAAGAATGATTAAAAACGTAAAAAATAAAATTGCCAACTTTAGGTTAAACAAACAGCTTTCTGAACAGGTTCGTCAAAAAGAGTTTATTAATTTTGAGGATGCAAGAAGCATTGGAATTGTGTTTGAAGCAACTAAGCTGGATGATTTTGACCTCATAAAAAAATATGTACTTAAATTAAAGGAGCAGGGAAAAAAGGTGCATGCTGTTGGTTATTTCGATCAGAAAATTACACCTCAGAATATCTCTTACCCTAAAACCGAGTTCGATTTTTTTAACAACAGGGAATTAAAAAGCCTGAGCCAGCCTGCAAGCCCTTACATTCAAACCTTTATCAGCGAAATAAGGGATGTATTAATTGATTTTAACCTGTTCAATAAATTTCCTTTGCGGTACATCGCAGCCAACTCTTATGCTAAATGTAAAATCGGAATTGACATACCCGAAAACAAAAACCTGCACGATATGTTGATTGCCCTTAAACCCGAAGATGGTATCGCCGAATACATCAGGCAAACGGATATTTACCTGGCGATGATTAATAAGAAGTAGCAGGAATCAAATGCGATTGTTGAAAAAATAAAACGGTGTATTGTTAATCAAAACAAATACAAGAAAAGGAAAACATAAGAATTTTGATTTTAAAAGTTCTGTTTTGAATTAAAACTGTAGCTGAACTAATTGATTTATCAGTGCATCCGGGAGATACAAATCCAAAATATTTCCTAAATTCTTTTTGAGAAGATAAATCATAGAAGTAATTTAGCAGCCTCAAATTTTTTACAATGTCAAAATATTCGAAATTAAAAGGTACCGGTGTAGCCATAGTAACACCCTTCGGCAAAGATGGGAACATCGATTTTAAAGGACTGGGAAATGTAGTAGAGCATTTGATAAAGGGCAAGGTGGAATACATTGTTGTATTGGGTACTACCGGAGAATCGGCTACTTTATCGAAGGATGAAAAATCGGCAGTTGTCAATCATGTGGTAGATACGGTAAATGGCCGTGTTCCTTTGGTATTGGGCATTGGAGGAAACAACACCCAGGAAGTAATTGACAGCATTAAACACAGCGACTTAAAACCATTCACGGCTATTTTATCGGTTTCACCTTATTATAACAAACCATCACAGGAAGGTATTTACCAGCATTATAAAATGATAGCCAATGCTTCGCCTGTTCCTGTTATTTTATACAATGTCCCTGGACGAACCATGTCGAACCTTACGTCTGAAACGACATTGCGCTTAGCCAATGATTTTAAAAACATCATTGCTATCAAAGAAGCTTCGGGAAACCTGGAACAATGTATGCGCATCATCAAACACAAACCAAAAGATTTTATGCTGATCAGTGGTGATGATAACCTTACACTCCCTTTGATGGCTTGTGGTGCAGACGGGGTTATATCGGTTGTGGCCAATGCTTTTCCAAAGGATTTTTCGGAAATGGTAAGGCAAGCCCTTGCAGGTAATTATACACAGGCTCAAAAACTGCATTATAAATTAACGGATATTACCGAACAGTTGTTTGCCGATGGAAACCCCGGAGGAGTGAAACACGTGTTGGAATTGATGAAGATTTGTCCGGCTTTTGTTCGCCTGCCTTTGGTAAAACCAAATTCAAAAGTTCAGAAACGTTTGGCCGAACTTGTAGTTAATGTTTAATAGTTTATTCGTTCGGTGAACCAGTAAACTAAAGAACGAATAAACTATTAAACAAAAGAACGAATAAACAAAAGAACGAATGACTACCCGGCAACTTTTTTTTCAGCATGTAGCTCAAACGAGCCCTTTTCCGTTATCCCTGGAAATAGTGAAGGCTGAAGGTATATATATGGAAGCTGCTGATGGTAAAAAATACATTGATTTTATTTCGGGTATAGCAGTGAGTAATGTGGGGCATTGCCATCCTGCGGTGGTTAAAGCTATACAACAACAAGCCGAAACCTATATGCACCTGATGGTATACGGCGAATACATTCAATCGCCGCAGGTTAAATTAGCCAAAGCTTTAGTCGATATTTTACCTCCAACATTGAATTCAGTCTACTTTGTAAACTCCGGGGCCGAGGCAACAGAAGGCGCTTTGAAGTTGGCCAAGCGGCTTACAGGGAGAAGTGAAATTGTTTGTTTCAAAAATTCGTATCACGGAAGTACACAGGGGGCTTTAAGTGTAATGGGCAGCGAGGATTTTAAAAACGCTTTCCGCCCTTTATTGCCCGATGTGCGTACACTCGACTTTAACAACGAAGATCAATTACAACAAATCACCAGACAAACA
>JAHEYF010000084.1:9695-19522 GCA_023251755.1 Bacteroidota bacterium | reverse complement strand
TTTCTGTAAACCTTTCGGCCAGCAATACGCGTTTGGCTTCTTCCAGCAAACCGTCTTCCTGCCTGAATATTTTTTGTTTTTCAAGGGCTAAGGCTTCAGCTATATGAATGTTCTTTAGCATGCCGGGAAATCTAATTTGCCGCGTTTCCTAAAGAGATGCGTGGTGTATAAGCAATGCCCAGGGAGAATGGAACGACCCCCGCACTTCCTTTTCCTTTTGTAAACACCTCCGATAAAGCATAAAACGCAGTTAAATGGATTTGCTGACAGCCCATGCGAAAAGTAATGCCATAACGAAAAGGATTGACCCCGTAGATGTCAAATGTTTTTGTTTTGCCATCGGCATCAAATACTTTTTTAAATGTTTGCAATACATAACCCACTTTAAAGCCGGCCATTAATTTAAACTGGTAAGCGCCCCTTGTCCTGAAACGAAATTCAACAGGCACTTCAATTACTTTGAACCCGATCCGGTTCACATCATAAGCGGTGGTTCTTTTTTCGATGCTGGTAAAATTTACCCTGTTGCTCACCGAATCTAAATTATAGTTCAGGTTAATGCGGCCATGTATATTGTGTGAACTAAAACCTGCGCCCCAGGCAAAACTACAATGTGAGTTTCCAATCGGGTAATCGAAATAAAGCAGAATATTTACGCCTCCCGATGTAAGTGTTTCTTTCAGTCCATGCGGCATTCCCAGCCAGCCGGTGTGGCTCAGTTCAAAAATAATCCTGTCGCGGGGTTCGGGTTTGTAACGGCTGAGATCAAATTCAGATTTTTCCTTTTGCTGTGCAATAAGGGCAAGGTTCATACTGCACAACAAAATGAAGAGGTTTGTTTTTATGCTGGTTGACATAGCTGCAAAATTACTGAATATAGCTATACCCTGTTCGCCCTTCAAAAAAATGTTCGTTTCCGCCGGCACCTTTATTTATTCAACAAACAAGACCAACTGCTACAGTTAAATTTATTTCGCCACCGAAACGGTTCCTACATAAACATGACTTTTGTTGAAAATATCCTGGGCAAGTACTTTGTAAACATACACATCTTCCTGCACCACCAGCGATGAACCCGCATTTTTGACTGTGCCATCCCAGCCTTTATTCAAATCATCCGATTCAAAAATTTCTTCGCCCCAGCGGTTAAAAATCAGCATCTGAAATTCTTTGATGTTGGTGCCGTAAGCATAAAATACATCGTTGTGTTTATCGCCATTTGGTGTAAATGCATTGGGGATATACAGGGAGTATTCTGGTTTTACATGAATACAGGCCTCTGCAGTGTCCAGGCAATTGTGCACTGTTGAAACATACAGGAGGGCACAATACAAACCTGTCGTTTTATACGTGTGCTGAAGTCCTGCAAAGGCACAATTGTTTAACGAATCCCCGTCGCCGAAATAAAGTACACAAGTGTTGCCGTTTACCGAAAGGTTGCTAAAGCTTACAACTGGCTCATACTCTGAAACGGTGTAATCGCTGACGGCCAATACAGCTGTTGGATTGGGGTAGACTTGTATAAGGGCATTTTGTTTTATGGTGTCGGAGCAACCGGCGGCATTACCGGCAATGAGTGTTACGTTGTAGGAACCAGGCTGAACATAGTCGTGTACCGGTGTGCTTAAAACGGAGGAGCTTCCATCGCCAAAATACCAGGTATAACTGTCTGCATTTTGTGAAGTGTTGCTGAAGAAAACTTTTACAGGCGAACAGCCGCTTTGCGGGCCAGCAAATGCGGCTGATGGTACCGGGTTTACAGTAACTGTACTGATGGCTGATGTTGAACAGGGGCCGGTGGTACCGGTTACGGTATAACTTGTAGTAACAGTTGGCGAAGCCGTTGCTGTGTTGGTGCCGGTGCTTGTTGCCCCGGCCGACCAGGTATAGGTGCTTGCTCCGGCAGCTGTTAAAACCGCTGACTGGCCAGCACAAATACCGGGTGAGTTCACAGTAACAACAGGAAGGGGGACAATGCTTACAGTTGCAATAGCTGTGCCTGTGCAGTTATTAACGGCTGTTCCGGTAACCGTGTAACTGGTGGTAGTCAGGGGTGTGGCTGTTGCTGTGTTTGTTCCGGTGGCTGTTGCCCCTGCCGACCAGCTGTAGGTATTGGCACCGGCAGCGGTTAAAGTGGCTGTTTGTCCGGCACACAGACTTAATGAATTTACGCTCACTGTTGGCGAAGCATTCACTGTTACGGTGGCTACCGCGGTATCGGAACAACCCGTACTTGTTCCGCTTACGGTATAGGATGCTGTTGTTGCCGGGCTTGCCATTGCAGTATTGGTTCCTGTAGCTGTGGCCCCTGCCGACCAGGTATACGTTGTTCCTCCGTTAGCGCTTAAAGTAGCCGCCTGGCCCGAACATATTGTTGGTGAATTAACCGTAATTGAAGGGATGGGGTTAACGGTAACAGTAGCCGTTGCCGTGCCCGAACAATTACCGGTGGTACCGGTTACAGTATAGGATGTGGTTGTAGCCGGGCCTGCACTTGCAGTATTTGTTCCTGTGCTTGTTGCCCCTGCCGACCAGGTGTACGTTGTTCCTCCACCGGCCGTTAAAGTAGCTGTTTGCCCGGCACAAATAGCCGGTGAATTAACGGTGATAGTAAGCAAAGTACCCACTGTTACTGTAGCCACGGCGGTATCTGAACAACCATTGCTGGTACCGGTTACGGTGTAAGTTGTAGTGGTGGCGGGACTTGCTGTTGCTGTATTTATTCCTGTGGGCGTTGCTCCGGCCGACCAGGTATAGCTTGTTCCTCCACTGGCGGTTAAGGTAGCTGTGAGTCCTGCACAAATGCTCGGTGAATTTACGCTAATAGTGGGCGTGGCATTTACGGTTACTGTAGCTACGGCAGTATCTGAACAACCGGTACTTGTTCCGCTTACGGTATACGTTGTAGTAGTAGCCGGACTTGCTGTTGCTGTATTTGCTCCGGTGCTTGTTGCCCCTGTCGACCAGGTATATGTGGTTCCTCCGCTGGCGGTTAAAGTAACCGTTTGACCTGCACAAATTACAGGAGAATTGACAACAATGGTGGGTATAGGCATTACTACAACGGTGGCTGTGTCGCTGCCTGTTGCGCCGGTACTATCGGTTGCAGTCAGGGTATAGGTGGTGGTGGTGGTTGGACACACCAAAGGAGTAGCCCCGCTTAAGTTGCCGGGTTGCCAGCTCAGGGTATACGGACTTGTTCCACCTGTTACAGTTGAACCAAGGTTCATACAGGCCCCCTGGCAAAGGGTTCCGCCTGTTGCATTTACTGTTGGTCCGCAGGAGATGTAGGTGCCGGTAATAATTACTGTATCTACCCATGTTAAAGGGCAGGGTGAAGCTGCATCGGTAACCGTAACAATGTAAGTGCCGGCAACAAGACCTGTAGCCGTTTGCGAAGTTTGAACCGGTACTGTATTCCATGAATAGCTCAGAGGGGCAGTAGCAGAAGGATCGCTTACAGTTGCTGTGGCCGTTCCATAAGTGCAGCCCGATACATTGGTTTGTGTTGTTGAAATACAGGTTGGACAGGAAGGTAAGTCTATCAGCTGAACAAAACCATTGCCGGTAACATATATTTTTTTATCGTTGAGGGGATCCAGTTGTAAATCGTATACAGCTGCACTTGTTGTAATGGAAATATCATACACCAGGCTTGAACTGTAGCGTTTAATCACTCCGTTCAGTCCCACATACACCCGGCCACAATTATCAATATCAATGCCCGAAAAATTACTTAAACTACCGCCGGTGTTCACGGTGTAAGCACTTGCACCGTTGCTTGTGTTCCATGCGGTTAACACCCCACCGTCGAAAGTATATAAATAATTAGCACCCACAACAGCTCCGTTTAAACCGGTAGACTTTTGTGAACCAAACGAACCATTCGAGTTCAGGTAATTCGCCTGGCCCACTTCCATAAACTGACTTGGATTATTAACCCTCCATATATTTGTTCCCATGGCTCCCGTAGCCACCTTGGCAATCGTCCTGTCTTCAGGATCGGCACAAGTCCCGTTGTTTGCAGAGTTACAGGATAAATTGGAATAAATAAAAGTTTCGGCATCGTCCTGGGCCAGGTAGACTATATCTTTTAGTTTGTGGTTGGACGCAGAAATGTGTGAATTGTATACCGAAGGACTGCCTGTAAGATTGGTGTTTATTTTTCCGTTCTGCACACCTTCAGATCCTCCTCCGCCAATGTAAATGGTGTTGGAATTGGTGCTTTGATTATACGATAAGCGCCATTGTTCCCAGCTGGCCGATGCACCGGGCGGGGTGTAAGCGGCCATGGCGGCAATCTGGGTGCCGGCAGGGTTTAATTTAAGAATCAGGTTTCCTCCGTTAAACCCGAAACCCGCACCAATAAAAGTATTGCCTACCCGGTCGGTGGCAATATCCCCGTAGAACCCGTTTGATAAAGTAGGGGTTGTAAATGTCCATTGAAGCACACCTGCATTGTTAAATTTTTTAACCTGGTAAGCCGACGAGGTTCCAAAGCCCGCAGTCCCACCACCGTACACATAACAATTTCCATTGTAGTCCACCCGTATTCCAAACCCTTTGTTACTTGTTGTAAAACCCGGATTGCTCACCCAGGGGTCAATTATTAATTCTTTTGATTTGTTATAGGCATCCACATAAAACGAAACAATTTTTCCGCTAATGATAAACTGTGTTTTTATAGTGTTGTGCTCTTCGTCCCGGTAATACGAAACAGGGGCGCGGTCGGTATAAGGAGAAGAGGGGCTTTGAATAATTAAATTTCCTTCCTTATCCAGTGCTAATCCCTGGTCGCCGCTGTACTTCATTTTTACCTGCGAAAGGTCTCCGCCGGGATGAACAAGCACATTGTATTTTATACCGGCTGAACCTGGAATAAAATAATATGCTATGTCTATGTGCGGATAAATGTTTTTATAAATTAATTTCTTCCAGGCTTTTGCCTGAACAGGAATGGATTCTTTTCCTTTAATCACCGAATAAGTATAATAATCCTGTACCGCCTCCTGTACTTCTATCTGTGCATCTTTATTGCCCCCCAGCCATTCTACGTTTACGAAAGATGATTTATTGATAAAATATTTTTCGTACCTGCTCCAGTTAATGCCTGGCCCGTGTTCATGAAAGTCTTCTTCTATCCGTTCCCTGAGTTCGTAGCGGCCTTCTTCAGTATCTTCTTTGTAATCGTATTTGCAAATATGGTAGCTCAGCCCTTTTTCAGTAAAATACAGGTGCATTTCTCCATCGTCAACACCGTACCTGATCTTTTCTGCCTGTTGGTTTTTTTCATCAAACTGCCCCTTATTTTCTATAAACACTTTTTGTTCAAAGGGATCTTTAACTGCCCAGCCTCCAATGGGAGATTGCCCGGAAGCAGTTGTTTGGGCGCTCAGTAAACAGGGCGGCAACAATAGAAAAGAATTTAAAACCAGTTTAAAAAGTCCTGTGTTTTTTACTGAATACCCCAGCGGGTTTAGGTATTTCATTGGTGATGGTTTAGGTTGATGGCTTATTACTTATTACTTATTCCTTATGGCTTATCCCTTACCTTATCAGCTGGAAAAAGCCCTCGTGTCTTATATGCCTTTCCGGAACATCAATAATGTAATAATATGTACCGTCGCTTAATTCAGTCGGTTTCCACTCGTTTTTATAATTGGAATTTTCATACATTTTTTTCCCCCAGCGGTTGTACACCAAAAGTTTATTGTTGTTGTAAAAGGCAAGGTTTTTAAATTCAAGGTAATCGTTTATATTGTCGTTGTTGTTGGTCACAATATTTGGAAAATCGATCGGGTAAATCACATCAATGATTTTCAGAATACTATCTGTACAGCCGTCGCTGCTAGTCACCACTAAGAGGACGGGAAAATTCCCTCCGTATGAATAGGTGTGAACGGGTGAATCAAGTGTACTGGAAGCTGAAACAGAATCCGTGAAAGTCCAGTTGCTGCTGACAATCGTGGACGGGGGGGCAATGGCCGACTGGTTGGTAAAACTCACCTGGGTTTGAGGTGTAATATCTGTTGCGGGCAAATACGTAAATTGTGCCGAAGGCACTGCCGAATGCGTATACACTGTAGCCGTGTCGGTGGCGCTTGCCCCGGTGCTGTCGGTAATGGTAACTGTATAGGTAGTGGTAACTGTGGGACAAACAATTGGACTAATGCCCGTTAAATTTCCGGGCTGCCAGCTGATGGTATAAGGCGGCTTTCCATATATTGCGCTTGCATTTAAATGAACACAGGCCCCTTTGCAAATTGCAGCCCCGGTTGCTACCGCAGTAATGTCGCAGGGAACAAAGGTTCCGCTTACAACAACTGTATCTGTCCACCGGAAAGGGCAATCGGCACTGTCTGTCACAGTAACAATGTAAATTCCGGCACTAAGCCCTGTAATACTTTGTGTGGTTTGAGGAGGAGTGGTGTTCCATAAATAGCTTAAGGGGGGATGGGCATTTGTATCGTTTACAGTTGCTGTAGCGCTTCCATACATACAACCCGTTACATTGGTGCCTGTGCTGCTGATACAGGCAGGGCAATAGGAACCCAGGCTTATTTTTTGAAGAAAGCCCTTGCCGGTTGCATACAGTATTTTATCGTTCTGAGGGTCTAATTTAAGGTCGTACACATCGTCTGTAACAGCAATGGCCTGGTCGAAAACAAGCGTGGAGCTGTATCTTTTAACCGTGCCATTTACACCTACATACACCCTGCTGCAACTATCCATATCAATGCCCGAATAGTTGTCCACGGCTCCTCCCGAAGTGGCTGTGTTTACAATGCTTCCATTGGCATCATCATAAGCCCTTAAATTGTTCCCATCATAGGTGTAAATACGGTTATTGCCGGCAATCATTCCATTTACCCCGGTTGCAGGTTTCATAAATCCACCGGAGGCAATAAAAGAACCTTGCCCTAATTCCATCATCAGTGTTGGTTCATTTACCTGCCAGATGGCCGTGCCTGGCGTACCAACAGCCGACTTGCAAAATTTTGGTGCCGAAGCAGAACCTGAAACCCCGTTGTTATTTGAATTGGACGAATTGGTGATGTATACAAAATTACCTGTGGGGTCCTGTGCTAAATAAGCAATGTCTTCTGTGTTTCTGCTTCCGCTTGTACTGTTCCAGACATTGTAAATACTGGCTGCGTTTAAATTCGTATCGGTTTTAATAAGATGGGAGCCGTTGTTGCTTCCTCCGCCTGCCCACATTACACCATTGTTTACAGCCTGATTGTACTGCAACCTCCATCCAAATTCATTTACTCCTCCCGGACAATTTTTAGTGGTGACGGCTCCGTTTGCCGGTGATAAAATAAAGGCCTGGGGTCCATTGTCAATACCCATACCCACAATAGCCTTCCCGCTTCTTAATACAACCATGTCTCCATAAGAGCCTGTAAGGCTGCCTGAGGGTGTTGAAGCAGTCCATTGAAGAACACCTGCTGAATTAAATTTTTTCACCTGGTAATTTGGTTTGAGCCCACCCATTACATAAATATTTTGCGAATAGTCAAGCCTTACTGTATAACCGTTATTGCTTGTTGCAAAACCAGGTGAAATACTCCATAAACTTGTAAATGGGTCAATAAGCAATTTTTTGCTTTTATCATAGGATGGAACATCGAAAGACACGGTTTGCCCCTGTAAAATAAACCTGGCTTTAATCTCATTGCTTTCAGAACCAACAAACGAGAATCCAGGTGCATGGTCGGTAAGGACAGCATCCGGAACGGCTACAACAATATTCCCTTTCTCATCCATGGAAATACCCTGCATACCGCTGTATTTCATCTTTACAAGGGATACATCCCCTCCCGGGTGAACCACCACATTGTATTCTACACCCAACATATTCTTGTTCCCGGGAAAGTAGTACTCAATATCTATGTTGGGATAAATATTTTTATAAGTAAGTTTTTTATAGGCCTTTGCAACAACGGAACTGTTTTCTGCCTTTTCGTTTTTCACACTATAGGAATAGGTGTCCTGTACCTGCTCCGAAACCATTAGAGTGGCGTCAGGATTGGCCCCTACCCAGTCAATATGTATATACGCCGATTGATCAATAAAATATTTTTTCAGGCTTTCCTCCGCTTTTCCGTTTTTTTTAAAAGCCTGTTCTGTTTTTTCTTTCAACTCTTCGGGATTGTATTTAGGGTTCAGCTGAACATTACTGATGTGATAGCTGAATCCGGCTGGAGTGAAATATACTTTTAACTCACCATTATTGATGGCGTACTGCACATCTTTCAGGGGCTGTCTGTCAGGGTTGCTGAACTGCCCCTTGTTTTCAATAAATACTTTTTGTTCAAAGGGAGCTTCAAGGGTCCAGCCTCCGGTGAGGGGCTGCCCCTGTGCCTTCAAATGAAATAAGAAGGACGAGAGTACTGCAAAAGAACTCAATGCTATTTTAAAAAGTTGCCGGTTTTTTACTGAATACCTCTGCGGGTTAAGGTGTTTCATAGTGTGGTGGTGTTATGTTAAAAGCCAAAAAACGATTTCGTTTATATAAAAGGCCTTTATGGCTTATTTTTTTATTGCTTATGGCTTTTCCTTTGTGAAGCCATTGGGGGGGTAGCTATCCATGTGAAACAAGCTTCATTTTCTGCGCCGTTTCATTCGCCTGAACCTTCAGGATAAAAATTAATTTTAATTATTCAAAAATTCTTAATATTGGAGCATTAAGCAAATATTAATTTTTTTTTCTTTATAGTCCGATCTTGTTGCATACAGGTACAGGACCCTTTGAAAGCGTTGATATTATTGATTTTTTTAATACCTTTAGTTTAAAATCCGACCGACTATGAAACACAAAGAAAGCCTCTTTCAACTGATTAAATCATTAAGCAAAAACGAAAAGGGCTACTTTAAGAAGTTTGTTTCAAGGTATACTTCCGTGGAAAAAAGTAATTATATAAGGCTGTTTGAGATCATTGATAAACAGGAAGAATATGATGAGAAGAAAATTAAGAAACAGTTTATAACGAATAAACTCAGTAAAAATCTTTCTGTGTCAAAAAACTATTTGTACAGTGCCATCCTTAAAAGTCTGCGTTCCTACTCCAATGACAATTCAATAGATGCTGTGATCCATGACATTTTAAATGATGTGGATGTATTGTTCAAAAAAGCACTGTACCGCGATTGTGAAATTTTGCTGGATAAAGCAAAGGTACTTGCTGTGAAGCATGAAAAACAGTTGCTGCTCCTTGAAATTTATAATTATCAGTTAAAATTCGAGTGGATGGAATATAAGACAAAGGGGGTAAGCGAGGAAATGATTGGGGATAAATACCAGGAACAGGTTCGTTTGCTGGATGTTTATAAAAACAGCCTTGATTACAAATTGCTCCTGAGTAAACTTATTATTACCGACGCTACCCTGGTGGGTAAAAGCGAAGAGCACACGGTCCGTTTGCATGAACTGGTGAACTCACCACTTACACAGGAAGACCTGAGCCCCTTAAGTTACAGGGCCGGGATAACCTATTACAATTTACTGGGAAGGCTGCACGCTTTTTACCTGAATGACCTGGATAAAGCGTACATTATCTATCAAAAGTTTATTGCCTTTGCCGAGTCCAATCAATTATTGCTTCAGCAGGACATCATGGCCTATTTTGCAGTGCTCAATAACCTTATGCTGATTCAACAGGATTTGAGAAAATTTGAGGAATTTGAACTCACCCTGCAAAAATTAAAGGATGTAGAATGCCTTTATCCTGATTGGGAAATTAAAAAATTTGAACGCTGCCTGATGCTGGAACTGGCCTACTACATCAAGTCGGCCCAAATTAAAGAAGGAATAACATGTGTGG
>JAHEYF010000084.1:0-9685 GCA_023251755.1 Bacteroidota bacterium | reverse complement strand
AAAAATCAGAAAAAAAAATAAAACAATACCGGGAGCTTTTAAATAAAAATTTTTTACTTGCTATTTACGACAGCATTTCGCTGCTCTATTTTTACAATGAAAATTATTCCCGCGCTTTGTATTATGTCAACGAAATCCTGAACAGTAACATTAAACTGCGCACCGATCTTAAATGTTTCTCAAATATCCTTTACCTGATTATACATTATGAACTGGGGAATATCGATCATATTGAATATGTGTACACTAAAATTGAAAAATTCATTAAAGAAACAAAGGGAACAGAGGGTTTTGAATGGGCCGTATTAAAATTTATGCAAAAGCTCCCCTTTGTTACGGAAGAAAACAAATTAAAAAAAGAATTTTCTGCACTTCGGCAGGAAACCGGAAAGTATAAAACAAGGGCTCAGGATAAATCAGTATTTGACTTTTTTGATGTTTCGCTTTGGGCACAAAGCAAGGAAGAAGGGATAAAATTAATTGAATTACTAAGGCAGGCAAAGTACGGAGACGAATAAAAGAACAGACGGTTTTTTAGCCCGGGCAGCAAAGCGGGCTGATATAGTGCCGCCTCCAATTGACAAAAAATAATGCGTATATTTAATTGTATGCCCAACAAATTTCAACCATTCATACTCCTGTTGTTTATTGCAATAAATAGTTTTTCTCAGCAACAAACCATCGATTCATTGAGCAAAGCGCTGCGGGTTCAGCAAGCGGACAGCAACAAAATTAAAACCTTGAATCACCTTGCTTTTATTATAAAAAATGAAAAGCCGGAGGAGGCTATCCGTTATTCGAAGGAAGCTATCGCCTTAGCTGAAAAATTGAACTATACGAAAGGATTTACCAGCTCATTCCTCACTTGTGCAAAAGCGAACCTGAATACAGGCCATGCAGCCGAGGCGTTTCACTATATTCAGCGGTCATTTGCCCTGAATACAAAAAACGGGGACGCTGAAGGCCTTGCCCTGACTTATAGCTGTTGCGGTGAGGCCTATACCACTGAGCACAATATTGTAAAAGCAGAAGAAAATTACAAGGCCGCATTAAAAATATACCGGCAGCTGGGCAATAAAAAAAGTACAGCAAGACTATTGTACTTGCTGGGCTCCTTAAATGTAAATGAAGAAAAATTCATACTCTCCCTGGACAAGCTCTTAGAAGCGGCAAAAATACAAAATGAAATTAAGGACGAAGAAGGCCTGGCTATCAGCTATTATTTATTGGGGCGGGTTTCTGAGGGAGTAGGGCATTATCCGGAAGCCTTAAAGTATTTGTTCGCCTCACTTAAACTAATTGAAACAGGCGGGGACAAAAAAAAAGTGGTAGATATTTACAACGGGATAGGAATAATTTATTGCAATTTAGAAAAGTACCAGGATGCCAAACGAAATTATTTGATAGCTTTAAAAATTAACAGGGAGATGGGCTTAAATGATGGAATGGCCCTGCTGTACAACAACCTCGGCAATGTAAACTGGCGCATGGGGAAACACAGCGAAGCCTTACAATTATACGATAGCGCTTTATTTGTGCTTAAAAAAATCCCGAACCTGGCGCTTGTAGCGGATGCTTATTTGAATATAGGATCTGTTTATATTGACCTGCAGGACTACAAAGAAGGAATGCGCTATTGTATGAAAGCGCTGGAGGTACAGGAAAAAATAAAGGATTACATTGGCATTGCTACCAATTACACCAATATTTCAATTTGTTATATCCGGTTAAAAGAGTATACAAAAGCCAGGGAATATTTGAATAAAAGTTTTGCATTGACCACAGAGATGAGTATTAAAAATGAAATGCCCCATATTTATCAAAACCTGGCTTTGTTGGACAGCTGCACCGGGGATTATAAAAAAGCCTTTGAACATATAAAAATGTATCATTTGTATTTAGACAGTCTGGTGAACGAGGAGAATAAAATTAAGTCGGTGCAAACAGAAATGGAGTATTTTTTTAATAAAAAAACAAGCCTTGATAGCCTGAAAAGCCTGAAAGAAAAATTAACAAGGGATGAAAAAATTGCGCTTGACAAAATAGAAATAGACAGGGAGAAATCACAGTTCTGGATTGTTTTAATCGCATCTTTTCTGTTGATAGTCAGCCTGGTGTTTTTGTACAAACGTTTCAGGATTTCAGAAAAACAAAAGGCCATTATTGGAAAACAAAACCAGGAATACGACCTCCTGCTCCGGGAAATTCACCACCGGGTAAAAAACAACCTGCAGGTCATTTCCAGCATCATCGACCTTGAAGGTATGCGGCAATCCGACCAGCAGGCCAGTGCTTCGTTTAATGATGTGCGGTCCAGAATAATGAGTATATCGCTTGTGCACGGTGTTTTATACGATCAAAAAGAATTGCAGCAGATTGAAATAGCTTCCTACTTCAAGCTGTTGTTCAATTCCATGAAAAAAATGCACGATACTCAATCGGTACAATTGCATGGGGTGATTAAAATTCCTGAACTATGGCTGAACACCTCGCAACTCATTCCAATGGCTTTAATTGTAACCGAATTAATAAGCAATTCATTTAAACACGCAAACACTGTAAACAATGAAATTCAGATTGAACTTGAAATAACGAAGGATGAACATGCATTGCGTTTGTTGTATTTTGATTCCGGCACCGGCACTACTGAAAAAGCAGACCCCTTTGTTTCTAAAACAATGGGCATGCGCTTAATTGCACTTTTAACCAAACAGTTGGGAGGTACAGTAACACCTGATACCTCTTCTGAACGTTTTGGGTACCTGTTTACTTTTAAAGCCTGAAAGCAGACTTCCATATCTTTGGTTTAGGATCATAACTGTTCGAAACAATAAAAACACTTATATACAGGTCACTCCTACGGAGTTTAATTTTTTTAGAATCGACTTTTTCTACCAACAGTACGTTCTTAACGGAGCGGTAAAAGGTTTTGGCAAGCCCCGGAGGGGTGAACTGCTGGTAGAAAAAAAATGAATTATTGCCTTTCAAGCTCCGTAGGAGCGGCCTGTTAAATGGTTTCGAACAGTTATGGTTTACGATTACCGACAGGCCTCAGCTGTTCCTAAAAGTGGTAACACAAAGAAAAATTGCTTGCAACACCGGCTCCCTGAATATCAAACATAAACACCCCCTTCGGCAATATCAGGCCTGTAAAATAACCGGTATGGTTAATCACTTCTGCTGAGTTTTTAAAAACAGCTTTTACATTCAGTCCCACCTGGGCCGAAAAAAACAAATGCCGGCT
Source organism: Bacteroidota bacterium (assembly GCA_023251755.1). Lineage (GTDB taxonomy): Bacteria > Bacteroidota > Bacteroidia > B-17B0 > Aurantibacillaceae > JAHEYF01. Next base: position 6,441 of record JAHEYF010000084.1, on the reverse strand, counting down.
GATGTTGAACTGAAGGCCGTAAAAAGGGCTGAGCAGCGCTTCCTGTACACTGTGTATTGCAAAATAAACCGTGCTATCGCTATACAGACTTTTGAAATCAGGGTAGTTGTTCTTTATTGAATCCCTGTCCCTGATGCCATACTGGATTTTGTCCTGCAATGTATATTTGGCATAACCCAGTTCAAGTCCTGCGAACTGCCTTGCAAATTTTCCACTCCATCTTTTTTCAATACCCGCATTGAACTGAAAATAGGAGGGGTGTTTCTCCTGCGTATAACTTATGCCCACTTTCGCGTTTTTCAGGAGGTCTACTTTCATGATGGTGTTAGAAGAAAAAGCACCGGAACGATAACCGTTCAATGAAACAGCAGCCCTGGCATACCAGTCGCCTTTTAATTGCCGTTTGTAAAAAACATGCAGCAGGGGAGATGGATCATCTGCACCGGCGGCCAGAACAGTAACACAGGGCGCCAGGTTGATTCCAATTTCATTTTTTATATCCGGCAGACTATCGCTGCCGGTTTGAGCAATGCTGTTCATGTTCAGAACAAGTGCTGCAATGAATACCAGGATGAGCGCTTTCATATGTATATAATTGTTTGGTTTATTGTCATACGGAATAACCAGTTTATTGAGATCTTCATCATTGTTTGTCTTCCCGGAAACATGATTATTTCATAATTTAACCAATTTAAAGGCGAGGGAAGACAATTGCATATAATATATGCCGGTGGGCAGCTGATCAACAATTAATTTCAGTTTGTTTTCTCCTACTACAATTTTCACTTCCTGGCTTAATACAAGTTCCCCGGTAGAATTAAAGACTTGCAATTTGCTGTTTGAATCTTTAGCGACTGCATTTATAAAAGAGAGTACCAGCTCGTTCTGAACAGGGTTGGGATAAATACTTGCTTTGTTCAATTCATTCTGCAGCTCATCGATTGAATTGGGAATAAATCCTGAACAATCTGCATTTTGCGCAAACACCTGCACATACCCGTTTCTGTTTTCCGAAAAAACTATGATTGGCTGCGTCCCGTTTATGATGCTCAATTGTGCATCAACAGCGCTTTTGAAACCGGAGGTGGAATTGAGCACCAATGGATTGTTTGCCCAGACGATGGTTCCGGCATTGTCAAATTTAGAGGCACAAATAGTAGCATCAATTCCGGAAATATAGCTGTATACATAATCTGTTCCGCATCTTTCAAAACCAAACAGGCAGGGGTCTTTGGTATCATCGGTTAATTGCAGTCCGTTGGAAGGAAACAATGTATTGCCTGAGGAAGAAAATTTCTGCACATAAATTTTTGCTTTGGGCGAGGCAGAGGAATTGTTGGCAAGCGCGTTGACCAGGCAAAATATATTTTGTGTAAGCGGGTCTGTTAACAGCCTCACCGATTTTTGGTAACTGAGCAGGGGATTATTAATGATCACTTTACCCGAAGGGCCCCATGCCAGATTCCCTGCAACATCAACACATTGCAGGTAAGCCCGCCTGCCGCTTACCCCGCTATCAAAATAAGTATTGGCAATAAAAATTTCCTGATTGGCACCCAGCTCACAGGAAACCGGTGAGGCGCTTATTACTGAATTCAAATTTGAAGAACAACATACGGGGTTCGCCCAAAGTGCTGTTCCATTGGCATCCATCAATTGAATAAAAGTTGTAGCATAACCCGCAACCTGGTGCAAATACTTGTAGGAAACCATATAAAAATTACCATTGGCTAAGGGGATTATTTTTTTACAGGAATATGGGACTTTTACAGGAGTACTCCAGACCGGGCTCCCGGTGGATGAAATTTTCTGCAGATAAGTCGTGTCTAAGCTGGCATCCGTCCAGCCCAGCATAATTTCTCCGGACGGCAACCAGGCCATGTGAGGCTCAGAGCCATTGCCCAGGCTTGAAACGGTGTTCAGTAAAGTCCCCTGTGTATTGAGTTTATACAGCGTTACCGCACCATTGTTGGCCCAGTTGGCAAAGGCTATAAATACATTTTCCTGCTGGTCGCTAACAATATCTACCTGGTCGCTGTAGGAGACCACGGCGCTTGAGCTGACAAGAGAAATCCCGGTAGCAGGAAACATTTTATTGCCGGAAGCATCCAGCAACTGGACCCGCAGGTCAATAAGGCCGTCGAAATAGGCAATGTATGTTTTTCCTGCATTGGTGGTGGCCGAAATGGACCCGCTAATGTATTGGTTTTGTGTTGACACCTCTGTATTGAGCGCAACATTGCTGGTAAATTGAGCGAAAGAATTTAATTTAAGCACAATTAATAGTGGAATGATCTTTTTCATGTTTCTGCCTCCTTTTGTTGAATAAGAATTAAAATTATAGCTGCAAGGTAAGGCCTGCAAGGAGGAAAGGAGGGCGCCGGGGTAACCAACAACCATTGTATGGGAACGGACGGTGAGTTCTCTTGTCCGCTTAATAAAGCTTATTGATGACTTTCATTACTTCGTCGCGGTACAAGCGTCCAATCGGGACGTGCTTGTTGAGTATAACAAGGTGATCGTATGAAATTTCTTTAATATAATTTACATTCACGCAAAACGAACGGTGTATCTGCATAAAACCATAGTCCTTGCATTTGCTCAGCAAATCATCTATTCCGGACCGGATGGTATAGGATTTTTCTTCTTTTGTGTAAAGAACAATGTATTTCCCGTCCGATTCAAAATAGGTGATTTCACCAATCTGTTGTTTAATATACCTTGTTCCGACTTTAATAAAAAAACTATCCTTTAGTATGGGGGTTTCAAAATGGCTTTCAGCCGGCAACATTTCCTGCGACTTCACACTGTTGTGCAGGGCCACTTCAATGGCTGTATATAAATCTTCTTTGTTGAAGGGTTTGATTAAATAAGCACCGGGCCTGGTTTTTTTTGCACTGTCTACCGTTTGTTTATCTGCATTGGAGGTAAGAAAAATAAAAGGGATTTTAAGCGACTCGTTAATAAACTCGGCTACTTTAATCCCGTCGTTTTCCCCGAATAAATTAATGTCTAACAGGGCTATGTCAAATGCTTGCTGACTAAGCACCTCAAGGGCTTCTTTTTTAGTGCACACAGGATCAGCACAGTTGTAGCCTATTTCATTCAGCAATAAGCGGATGTTTTCACCTACTATTAACTCGTCTTCTAAAATAAAAATACGTATGGTTTCCATGTATGCTAAGTTAAAAGTTTAAAGTCAAAAGTTAAAAGCCAGGAGCCAAAAGCGCGATAGCGATTAAATTCTCTGGCTTATACATAAATGGTGTTAAGTTAAAAGTCAAAACGATTTCGTTTATGAAAACCCCTTATGGCTTATTTTTTATTGCTTATGGCTTTTCCGTTGTTAAGTTAAAAGTTTAAAGTCAAAAGTTTGAGGGAGTTTAAAAGTTATAAGGTTAGAAAGTTTAAAAGTTGGGATCAGGGTTGGCTATATGAATTACTATTATTTACAGGTGATCGGTTTATGGCTTATTACTTTTTGCTTATGGCTTAATTATTTTTACCGTAATCCAACTTTTAAACTTTCCAACTTTTGAACTTTCTAAACTTTTGAACTTCAAAAAAAATCTAAAAAAGCGAAAACCTAAATCGTTTGTCCTGCAAATATTCGATGGCACGGGGTAAAGCGAATTGAAGGTTGGGGTAGGCTTTGACGCTGTCGTGAAAAACAATGATGGAACCGTTGCGGGTGTTCTTAATTACATTGTTCAGGCATTTTTCTTTGCTTACTAAATGTGAGTAATCGTAACTCAGTACATCCCACATAATGACCCTGAATTTTTTAGCGAGGTAATTTTGCTGGGAATGTTTTATTTGCCCGTAAGGTGGTCTGAACAGGCGGCTGTTCACCAGCTCGTGGCACTGTTGTACGTTTTCAAAATAATCGTTGTTGGCCGAACGCAGGCCTTTGATGTGGTTATAGGTGTGATTGCCTACCTGGTGCCCTTCGGTCAGTATACGCTCATAAATTTCGGGGTGTTTTTTTACATTGTCGCCCACACAAAAAAAAGTTGCTTTTACTTTGTAGTGTTTTAATACATCAAGTACCCAGGGGCTTACTTCGGGCACAGGGCCATCGTCGAAGGTGAGGTAAATTTTGTTGTTGTTGGCCGGCATCCTCCATACACACCGCGGGTATATTTTCCGAAGCAGGTATGGAGGGCGGGCAACTGTAAGCATGAATGCAATTACTGCTGAATTGGTTGTCCCTGTTGAGGATTCAGCTCTTCAGGAGGAACCACTAAACGCAATTTGTTTTCAAACTTTTTGGACAAAGCAGGCTGGTTAAACATATTGGTAATGGTTGTAAGGCGCATCAGTATATCTTTCGACTGCCTCATTTCCCTTCCATATTGGATCTGCTGCTTGTGTGTAAGTTTGTTGTAGAAGACCATGTCTTTTTCAAACAGGTCAAATAATTTTTCCGCAATCTGGTTGGCTTTGTCTGATTTTCCGGCCTGGTAATAAGCCAAACAGATAGAATACATGGTGGCATCATAAGGCACATTGTATTCAGGCATTTCATCCATAGCCTTGTCTAATACTTTTGCTGCTTTGTCTTTCTGGCCTTTTTCAACTAAGGCGCCTGCCAGTGTGCTCATTTGAATGCGCATATTTGAGGCCATGCGCAGGCAGTTTTCGTCGAGGTAATTGCCCTGGGCTTTCATACCACCCCACTGAAACTTGTTCATGATGTTGTCGTACATCGCTTCGGTGTTTACCCTTACGCCCTGAGCCATTTCTTTAGGCTCCGATTTAATGGGAACCAGGCGATAAGCCAGCCCTTCTAATTGTAAATAATTCTCAAGGTTCAGGTAAGCATCGGCCCCTGTAGTAACTGCAAAGTATACCGGGCGGTCCCAGTTAAAGCCTGCGAGTAAATCCAGTATCATTAAATCATTTTTAAACACGTATTGTTTTTTTACCTGCCACTCCACATTTTTAACAATACGTGCGGCCATGTCTTTACTAACGGTTCCGTTGTTCACCACTTTTGCCGAATCCACCGAAATACTGATTTTATTACTGGGCATGTATTCCATGGGCCTGTCGCGTCCCGCATTAAATTTATTGGCGGGGTCGTCGCTACCCACAAAGTCCATTAATTCTTTAATATTTACATAACCCACGTTTTTATCAATAAAGTAAACCACGTTGCGGCTTTCACCAAAGTATTTTTCAGGGGCTAAAGTAAACGGTACCGGCGCTGATTCATAGGCAGCCCTGCGCATTTGATTGATGTACCAGTCGGTTTGTAAAAGACTGAGGTTGCACACACGCACATCGGTACGGATGCCTTCTACCTCCTGAGCGTACCAAAGCGGGAAGGTGTCGTTGTCGCCGTTTGTAAACAATATAGCATTGGGTGCACAAGACTGCAAATAGTTAATAGCAAAATCGCGGGACATGGTTCTTTGTGAACGGTTGTGATCGTCCCAGCCTTCGGCGGCCATAATACCCGGCACCACTAATGATGCGGCTGTTGCAACTATAGCGGCTGTTTTTGCATTCACGGCTTTTAACAGCATATCGTAAATAGCCAGCACACCCAGGCCTATCCATATAGCATAGGCATAAAAAGAAGCGGCATAAGCGTAATCACGTTCACGGGGCTGGTAAGGGTATTGGTTCAGGTAAATTACAATGGCCAGGCCTGTAATTAAAAATAAACTTAATACCACAAAGGCCCCTTTGCCATGGCGGCGCACCTGGTACCACACACCCAATAAACCTAAGATAAAGGGCAAACCATAAAATTTATTGGTCCCTTTATTATTGGCTACGTTGCTGGGCATAAAAGAAAAGTCTGTTCCGTATTTGGATTCATCAAAAGCCTTGATACCGGTAATCCAGTTTCCTTCGGTTACATTGTCGTTCAGTCCCTGCACATCATTCTGACGTCCCATATAGTTCCAGAAAAAATAACGCCAGTACATATACCTTACCTGGTAATTTATAAAATAGGTAAAATTTTCTCCAAAGGTGGGCAACATAATCGTCTCTGGCTGCCCGTCGCGCCCTACAGTTTGTTTCGCCCTTCCTTTTACATTTCCCCACGAAATATAAGCCTGTTCATGGTTGCCTTGTGTACTCCACATACGCGGGAAGGGGGTACAAAATTCAGGATCGTAATTGGGAATGGTTTGTTTGCGATCGTCAACAACTCTATATTCCCCTGCTTTGGTATCTTTTCCATACACCGGGTTTCCATCTAAGTAAGGTGTATTTTTATCCAAAGGGGAGTTGTAATAATTTCCATAACCTATAGGCCAGTCACCATATTGCTCACGGTTCAGGTAAGACAATAAAGTAATGGCATTTTCAGGATCGTTCTCGTCCATGGGGGTATTGGCCTGAGAACGGATGACTAAAATAAGGAAAGAGGAATAACCGATGAGTATCATGGCAAAACTCATGGCAATGGAATTAAGCGCCGCG
>JAHEYF010000083.1 GCA_023251755.1 Bacteroidota bacterium | reverse complement strand
TTATTGCAAACCAATATCGGTGAAGTAAGAAGCCATATTTCGGCTTCGCTCAGTATCCATAGGAAATAAGTAAGAAGCCATAAAGGGGTGAAGGTTGGTTAAATGAATCTGGAGTAAAGTAAAAAATCCCTTTTATTGTATATCCTGTAAGTGTTTAAACCGTTCAAGGTCTACTTCCTTTAACAAAGGGCATTTGCCTTCCATAAAATCACTAAAATGCCGGGCAAAATAAGGGGCAAGCATCACCCCCTTGGTACCCATTCCATTAAATAGTTTAAGCGCGGAGTGTTGCGGATGATTACCCATTACAGGCCTTCTGTCGATAACCGATGGACGTATACCGGCTTCGTGTTTGAGTATGGAATAAGGTTTAGAAATAAGCCTGTTTAATTTTTCCAGCAAATAATTTTTCCCTTTTTCAGTTGGACTCTCCGAGAGGTCTTCCCATTCGTAGGTTGCACCAACTTTATAGGTATCATTCCCAAGAGGCAGAATAAAAATACCCTTGTTTAAAACATGCTCCAGGTCCAGGTCTTTACAGGATATGGTAATTACCTCGCCCTTGGCCGGTTTTAAGGGTACCCACCTGAAATAAGGATTGTGCGCGCAACAATGCCCTTCACAAAATATAACAGCCGCGGCCCTCACGTTTTTATAACCAACACCGCCCGCATTCAATTGCAAGACTGAATAATCAAAAATCTCTCCGGTATAGGCCTCTTGTTGCTGTAAATAATTTTTAGTGCTGCCTAAGAACAAAGGAATATGAAGGTTGCCACAGTTTAGTACAAAAGAATACTTGTTGCCTGTGAGTGAATGCTGCTGGTATATTTTATTTTCTAAATAATGGTGGAGGTCGCTCCCCGATTTTTTCAGCCACAGGGCTTCTTCCTGTTCTTCGCTAAATAATTTGGTGATTTTTCTTTCCTGAATCAATTGAAGCCCCAGTTCTTTTTCAACTGTTGAATAAAAGCGGATCATCTCAGGCAATAGTTCGTCAATCATCCAGCTTTTGGTAAGACGCTTAAACACCACCGGGTTCCATAAACCGGCCGCCACCATTGAAGAAGAAGAAAGTGAAGGCTCACTAATAACCATTACCTTTTTTCCACTCCACAGCAATTGCAGGGCCAGTACCGATCCGGCCAAACCCTGGCCTACAACAATACAATCGTACTTTTTTATATTCATCCGCCTGTCAATCGTGCTTCGTACTTCAATAAATCTTTCCCCACATCGCTGCGAAAATATTTTTTATCGTACTGAATTGCTGCTGCTGCTGCAAAACTTTTATTGGCCGCCTCATCAATTGAATATCCGAATGAAGTGACAGCAATTACACGCCCGCCGTTTGTCAACACCTGCTCCCCGGCCTGTGTTGTACCTGCATGAAAGGCGATGCTGTCTTTTACTTTATCAAGGCCTGTAACAACTTTTCCTTTTTCATACTCTTCCGGATAGCCCCCACTCACTAACATCACAGTTGTTGCAATTCTATCGTCTGTTTCAAACGATTGAGTGTGCAGGGTTTGTGAACCAACTGCTTCCAGCAATTCCAACAAGTCTGATTTAATACGCGGCACCACCACTTCCGTTTCCGGGTCGCCCATGCGGCAATTGTATTCAATCACAGAAGGGTCGCCATTGGAATTCATCAGGCCTATAAAAATAAAACCACGGTAGTCTATGTTTTCTTTTTTTAATCCTTCAATCGTGGGAATGACTACCAATTGTTCTACCTTTTTTATAAATGCTTCGTCGGCAAAAGGAACAGGGCTCACCGCGCCCATTCCGCCTGTATTTAAACCGGTATCGCCTTCACCAATCCGCTTGTAATCTTTGGCCGCCGGTAATATTTTGTAGGAATTGCCATCCGTTAAAACGAACACAGACAATTCAATGCCTTTTAAAAATTCTTCAATCACCACCGTGTTGCCCGCAGTTCCAAACTTACCTGCGGTAAGCATATTTTTTAATTCGGCTTTGGCTTCGTTGATATCCTCTAAAATCAACACTCCTTTTCCTGCGGCCAGGCCATCGGCTTTCAACACATAAGGGGGTTCTAATTTTTCTAAAAAAGAAAAACCCTCGTTTAAATTTTCTTTGGTAAAACTCTGGTAACGTGCAGTCGGGATTCCATGCCTGATCATAAACTGCTTCGAAAAATCCTTGCTTCCTTCCAGCAGGGCCCCGTCTTTTTTAGGGCCGATAACAGGGATGTCGCGCAGCACTTCATCAGCTAAAAAATAATCGTGTATGCCTTTCACCAGGGGGTCTTCGGGGCCCACCAACACCAGGTCAATTCCTTTTTCCCAGACTAAATTCTTAACTGCTTCAAAATCTGTAGCACTAATATTCACATTTGTCCCACAGTGCGCAGTACCTGCATTACCCGGAGCAATGTATAAATTTTCAAGTTTTTTGCTTTGTGCAATTTTCCATGCAAAAGCATGTTCACGTCCACCCGATCCTAAAATAAGTACGTTCATCTTAATTTTATTAGACTGCAAAAATAAAAAATCCCCCGTGTATTTCGGGGGATTTATAATATTCTTTACAATTACCTTTTTTTCACTTTAAACGCGTCGTTTCCTCTGACCCTTCTTTTCTTGCGGTCTTTGTTTTGCATGTGATTAATACGGTCGTGGTCATTTTTATTTTTTGTGCGGCTGCGTCTGAACAAAGCGTGTTGTTCTTTGTTTTGATCGGTACCTGGTTTGGTTTTACGCAAAGAAGCGTTTTTATCACCGCTCCCTTTGAATATACGTGTAAACAGTCCATGTTTTGCGCCCGCACTGTGGCTGGCAAAATCATCTGCATTGCCTTTACTTTGTCCACGCTTAAAACTAAATGTAAACAGTTTCTTCCGCTGGTTGCCTCTTTCCTTTTTCTTTCTGCCAAAGGGGGAATGATTTTCATTAAACTTTTCGGGCTTGGATGTTTTTTGCGCATACACAGGCATACAAAACAACACAGCCAGAACTGAACACAACACTATTACCTTATTGAATTTCATATAATACAATTATATTAATAAAACTGACACGAGTCAATAGGCAAATTGGGTAAACTATATGTTTTTTAAACAATGCGGCGTTAAAATTAGTATACCGATTAAGCCGCCTATTGTGCCGACAAATGCTTGTTTTCAGCAGTTTACTACTCAACAGGGGCTTAAAAAACTGATTTTAGTAACAATTTCACCTACAAAGTTTCTCCTTCAACCAAAGAAAATACTTCTGATTTTCAACATTAACTTAAACAGCTTAACTTCACACAACAGGAATCAGGTAATTTTTCTACACAGCATGCAGGCTCCTAAACAAATTGAATTGCCCAATTTTATTGAAGAAAGTGAGGTTTACCCGATGGTGGATGTACGTGCCCCAATAGAATATAAAAACGGGCATATTCCCGGAGCTATTAATATTCCTTTATTTGAAGACCATGAAAGGGCGGAGATTGGTACTATTTACAAACTACGTGGAAAAGAAGATGCGGTGTTGCGCGGACTCGAAATTGTTTCGCCCAAGCTGGCCGATTTTGTAAAGTCGGTAAAAAAATTAAACGATAAAGGGAAAGTGCTGGTGTATTGTTTCAGGGGCGGTATGCGCAGCAATAGTTTTGCAACATTGATGAATACAGCCGGTGTAAAAGCAGAGGTGCTCAAAGGCGGTTATAAAAATTACAGGAAGGGCTCTTTGCAATTTTATGAGAACAAACTTCAACTGATTGTACTGGGCGGCCCCACGGGAAGTGGAAAAACAGAAGTACTGCAGGAATTAAAAAAACTAAACGAGCAGGTCATCGACCTTGAAGGCCTGGCGCAACACAAAGGTTCGGCCTTCGGTTCTATTCATCAGGAAGATCAACCCAGTCAGCAAAATTTTGAAAACAATTTATTCAGGGAGTTTCTGAAAATGGATCTTGGTAGACCTATCTGGTTGGAGAACGAATCGTTTTCCATTGGCAGCATTAAATTGCCTTATCCTTTATGGTTACAAATGAAACAAGCTCCTTTGTTAAAGTTAATGATTCCTTTTAAGGCCCGTGTACAAAGACTTATCCGTGAATATGGCAGCGCAGATATTCAAGTCCTAAAAAACACCGTGTTGCGGATACAAAAACGCCTGGGTGGTTTGCAAACCAAACAAACACTCGAACACCTCAACAACAACGAAGCTGAAAAGGTAACAGAAATTTTACTCAGTTATTACGATTCCGCATATCAATACGATCATCAAACAAACGAATGCAAACACACTATCGAAATAAACAGTTTGGCGGATGATCCCGAAACAAACGCCGGTAGCGTGCTTGAGGTGGCTAAAAATATAACATGGTGAAACTTACACAATATAGTAAAGCAGCGGGATGTGGTTGCAAAATTGCCCCGGCTGTGCTCGAAGAAATTTTAAAAGGACATGCGCCCGAAGTACATTTCCCCGATCTTTTAATCGGTAACAAAACCAAAGACGATGCAGCGGTATTTAATATTGGCAATGGAAATTGTGTGATCAGCACAACAGACTTTTTTATGCCCATTGTAGACGATGCCTATGACTTTGGCCGTGTTGCCTCGGCCAATGCAATAAGCGATGTATACGCCATGGGCGGAAAACCCATGATGGCCATTGCTATATTAGGCTGGCCGGTAGATAAAATACCTGTAGAATATGCACAAAAAGTACTGGAAGGAAGCAGGGCTGTATGTGCTGAAGCAGGCATTCCCTTAGCCGGCGGGCACAGTGTAGATAGCGCCGAACCCATCTTCGGGCTGGCTGTTACAGGCCTGGTTGAAGAGCAACACATTAAACGCAACAACACTGTAAAACCAGGTAACCTTGTTTATTTAACCAAAGCAATTGGAACCGGTATATTGTCTACCGCGCTAAAACGTGGGCAGCTGAAGCCGGAACATTACGATAATCTGATCAGTACAATGTGCGCACTTAACAGCATTGGCGAACAATTGGGCACGATGCCGGCGGTAACAGCCATGACAGATGTAACGGGTTTTGGACTCATCGGCCACCTTTTCGAAATGCTTGACAATACAGCCTGTTCGGCAGAACTCAATTATTCACAATTGCCTTTGCTGCCTGAGTTAAATTTTTATACCGGGCAATTTATTTTTCCCGATAACACCACCCGTAATTACAATGCCTATAAAAACAAAGTGAAAGGAATGGACGGAGCAGAGTTTTTAGTGTTGTGCGACCCGCAAACCTCCGGAGGCCTTATGTTTACTGTTGAAGAAGAGTTTAAAGAAGAGGTAGAATCTGTTTTGAAAAAAAATAATTTACCTGCAAAACCCATTGGGAGAATAATTCCGGAAAGTGATAAAAAAATAATTGTACACATTTAGTGCATTTCATAAAATACAAAAGGCCTGCCCGAAAGCAAGCCTTTTGTATTGAAAGCAGTCTGAATTATTTCAATAATTCATTAAACCCTTTTAATTTTTTATTGGCCGGATCAACTAATGTTAAAACGTCTACATATTCTTTTGCTTTTACTTTGTCTTTTTGTTGCAAATAGCAATAACTTAAATATTCGCAGGCGTCAATCACATTTGTTTTATTCGAACCATTTCCTCTTTCTTCAGGTTTTACCAGGGACAAAGCTTTTTCATAATGTGGTTTTGCCAGCCATAATTCATTTTTTAAATCGAGCTGTAAATTGGCTTTTGCCCGCCAGAAATAAGCTGTAGCAAAGGCAGGACTCGACTGGCACAATTTTGAGAAACAGGTGTCTGCCTTCACAAACAATTCTTTTGCTTCAATTTCTTTTTTCTGTTTTACCGGAACTTCTTTTGTGTCCGCTGACTCTTTTTGTTTTGCAGCACCCAAATAATAATAGGCACGGCCATAATCAAAATAATCCTGTCCGTTTAAGCCTTTAGGGCAAAGTCCTTTTTTCTCAAAATAAGGGATAGACTTTTCATATTTTTTTGCTTTTACATAAATTTTTCCTATTTCACCGCTCAGTTCACAATTGGCTACAGGGTCCATGCTTATTGCTTTTTCTATTTCAAGTACACCCAATGAATCGTTACCGCCCCGTGCCATTAACAAACCTTTGTATTTATAATCATCGGCAATGTATTTAAAATTTTTACCGTCGGTTTTAGTAAAAAACAGGTTGATTGCAGCTAAGCCTTTTGCATACGCGTCTTTGTCTGTTTTGTCGCCCAATTCACAATAAGCGTAACCTAAAATACGGTACAAATAAGGGCTGCTCTGGTCTTTTTGCTGAATGGTTTCAATTTCCGAAACAGCCTCTTTGTATTGTTTATTCAGGAATAAAAACGAAGCGTAACGATCGCGGGCAGCAAGACTGTTGTTGAGTTCCAAATATTTTTTATAGTTCTCAATGGCTTTGTCATCTTTTCCTGCCCTGTGCCACAGTTCTGCTTTTTCGCGGTAGGCAGGGGCAAAAGTGGCGTCAATGGCTTCGGCTTTTTTATAATAATCCATAGCCAGATCGTAACTGCGGCCACGCTGGTACAATTTACCAATACGTAAAATGGCTTTCACCGATTTTTTATCCAGGTCTGCTGCTTTTTCATATTGTTTAATGGCCGGGCCACCATCGGTTGGGCTTTGTTCCAGTAAAGCATCTCCCAATAAAATATAAGCTTCCGGGTTTTTCGATTCATATTTTATGGCTTCGTTCAACAATTCTACAGCCTTGGGCAGGTTTTTGTACTGAGGGGCGTTGGTGAAGGCTTCAGCAATTTTCATCAGCACTATTCCGTTTTTTGGAGCCAGGGCTTTTGCTTTGTATAAATTGGTATTGGCATCGGTTTCTTTGCCTTCGTACAACAATACTTTTCCTATTCCAACATAATTTAAAGGATTGGTGGCCTGTACCTCCGCTCCTTTTTTATACATGAGCATAGCCGAATCCAGGTCGCTGTGCTTAAAATAATTTTCGCCGAAATAAAAGTAATTGTCCCCTTTGGCAGGGTCTTTCGAAATCAGGCTTCTGAAATCTGCTGCCGCTGCTTCAAAACGTTCGTTCTCTGTTTTACTAATGGCTTCGTTTAAGGTTTGTGCCTGGCTCATTACAAGTGTTAAGGACAATACTCCGGTATATACAATCTTTCTCATCTTCATGGTAAGCATTTTACTTTTAATTAATGGTTTACAAAAATAATACTAATGTTGTGCCAAAGTAGTTTTTTTAAGTTTATTCTTTGAATTGTTCATTCGTTTAAAAGTTTTATACTACAAATAAACCGATTTCCTTTAGCGAACCTTGCGAACGAATGAACTAATAAACTTAATGTATATTGACCTCAATCACCCTCTCCGGTTGCCGTCCAGGGGCAAGTCCTGCTTTCAGCATCATAATTTGCCCTTTTTGCCCGGCTACAAAGGAAATAAAACCTGCGCCCAGGCTAAAGTCCTCGCCCCTTCTTATCAGATAAATACTTCTGCACAAAGGATAATCACCGGTTTGAATATTGCTTTGATCGGGATAATACGCCAAATCCCCCTGTTGGCGGGCCAGCGGAATTATTTTTACTTTTTTCAGTATTTCTTTGGTCGCGTTATCGTCTTTGTCGCTCAGCCAGGCATAATCCATTATGCCCAAGGCATGTTTGTTTTTACTGATCAGTTCAATCAGTTCAAGGCTCGTTTTTGCAGCATGGCAGTTTTTTCCAAACATTTTTCCATTCAGCAGGGAGTCTTTTAAAAAGCGTGTTGCGCCTGAATTTTCATTGTCGAATACAACTTGCGAGAGCGTTGAAAAAACCAGGCTGTCTCCACCGAGCAAGGCCTTAAATTTTGCCAAGGTAGCTACGGAGTCTGCACAATCCCTGCTTACCACCAGGGCAGTGGCCGTTTTGGCTATAAATACAGATTGTATAATCAAATTGTGCTGCTGGAATTTTTTTAATTCATTTTCTGAAAGTCCGCGGCTCAGGGCAATCACCTTGCAGCTATCGTTGTAAAGGCCTTCAATGGCTTCTTTTTCATTTACGTTGTTGACTTTTATTGTAGCGTTTTTATATAATTTCCCGAAGGTGTAGGCCAGGTTGTGGAGTTCTAAACTGATTCCTTCGTCGCAAAACACAGTTAGTTTACCCGATGTAGGGGTATTGGGGATTGTTTCTTCTGCTGTGCCTTTTGGATCTGATGAACAGGAACAAAGGTACAGACAGGCTGCAATAAAAAAAACGAAGTAAGGGCTATTAAAAAATCTTTTCATTTTTTGTATTCATTTTTTTGTGGCCAGGTTTCTCCTTCTCACTTTCTCACTTCTAACTCAAGTTTATTCTTCTTCCCGCTTTAGTTTAGCGTACTGTTGATACAAGCGTATACTACGTATAATCACATATACAAAAAACACCAAAGCCAAATAGGTTCTATTTGGCTTTGGTACTGAATCAATTAAAATATCGGTAAAGAAAAAAACAATCCCCAGGGCTAAAAAAAGTGCTACCATAATTAACCCAAAAGCAAGAATAGCTTTTTGTGCAACACTGTTCATCAATGAATGAATTGGTTAATTTAATTTAAAATTAACCGGTAAGTTAAAATACACCCTGACACTGCGGCCATTTTGTTTACCAGCCGACCACTTAGGCATACTTTTTACTACACGCAAAGCTTCTTTGTCACAACCAGGGCCACCGGTAACACCTCTTAATACTTCGGCATTACTGATTGATCCATCGGGTTCAACAACAAATTTCACATAACATTTTCCCATGATACCCGCTTCTTTTTCTACCTGCGGATATGAAATATTTTTCAATAAGTATTTGTTCAGCTCAGCCATACCTCCCGGAAATTCAGGCATTTGCTCAACTACGGTAAAAATCTCAGGAGCCTTCTCTTCAATAGGGCCGTTTCCTCCATCCGAAGGTACTACAACCTCGTCTCCAGAACCTTCCTGTGTTACAGTGCTTACAGTGGTTTCCGCTAATTTTTCCTGTGGCGGTGGTGGCTCTTCTTCCGTAGCATCGTCTTTAATTACCGGCGGAACAAATTTCACGGTTTCCATTACCGGTGGTGGTGGTGGCGGTGGTGGCGGTGGTGGCTCGCTTTTATCTACAGGTGGTGTTAAATCGATTTGTGTCATATCGAGTTTAACATTTGCATCAATAGCATCTGCTCCTTTTAAATCGAGAATGAATTTGGTTGCAATAATCAATACTGTGGTGGCTATAAGCCCAACTACGATCCACATCACCGTTTCACTGTATTTCCTCCGCAGTTCAAAGGCTCCATACGACTGGTTGCGCCCATCAAACACAATATCATTGCGCGAGGGGGAAACAACATTGTTCCAGTTTACTTGCATATTATTTAATTTTTTCGTTCAACAATGCGTATTCAGGTGCCGACATATCTATGATAACGTATTTACCAACATAACAAATATTGAGTTCATCTACAATATCAATAACATTTCTGTAGGTGGCCTTGTCATCTGTTTTAATTAATACCGTCAGGGATTTTTTATCTCCTTTAGCCTCCATAGCCATCCGTTTAAAAGTAGAATCCTGAATTTCCTTTCTTTTCAACTTACCTTCAAATTTGGCAATTT
Organism: Bacteroidota bacterium; assembly: GCA_023251755.1. Taxonomy (GTDB): domain Bacteria; phylum Bacteroidota; class Bacteroidia; order B-17B0; family Aurantibacillaceae; genus JAHEYF01. Next base: position 10,642 of record JAHEYF010000083.1, on the reverse strand, counting down.
CCGTCTTGGCATAATCATTCAATTCCAGCAATACTTTATGTAAACCTTCATTGTTTAATTGTGTTTCCGTCAACTCGGTAGGCACTTTGCCATCTTTGTTATCCCGTGCATTGAACTGGCCTTTGTAATAAAACACCTTGTCGTCTTTGGTTAAAATAACGGTTAAACCATTTTTAACTTCAACATCGGGCTGAGCTTCCTTGGGTTTTGCCGGGAAGCTGATCTCCATTGACTTTGGTTTGCTAAATGTTGAGGTCATTACAAAGAATGTCAACAACAGGAAAGCCAGGTCAACCATGGGTGTCATGTCTATCCGGGTAGACTGTTTTTTTGCGCGTTTTTTACCACTCTTACCGTGGCCGCCGCCGCCGCCTTCTGCAATTTCTGCCATTGGTTAATTTTTTATTATTTATGCGCAGTTGGTGTACTTGAGCCACCTTCTAACGAAGTAATTAAATTAAAACGATAAATTTCCATGTCTGTAAAGGTTTTTATTACACCTTTTACCGATATATACTTTGCCTTTCCATCTGCTTTGATTGCGTAACGGGGCTTTTCGCCTTTAAAATCTTTCCCGGCTTCCTTTGCTTTGTCCCTTTCGCGCAAATACACTGCATTGGCTTCGCGGGCCGAATACAAGATCCAGTCTCTCAACTGCGGGTCATTTAATGAATCGTTGGGAATACCTTTTTGAGGTTGAAATTTTAAGCGCTGGGTTTCGGTTGCGTCAATGTAACGGGGAAGATCTTTAATGGCTACTCCAAAGCTGGATAAACCTCCAAATTTTTTGATCTGCTCCGCATTAAATTTTACTTTATACTTCTCCGACATGGTAGTCAGCGTTTTCAATTTGGCCTCGGCGTTGCTGATTCCAAAAAAAGGTCTTCCACCCTCATCAACCGTAACCAAAATAGTGTTGTCGGGTAATAATTTATCGGAAACCGAAGACGGAGGGTCCACTACCACAGGTTCAGCCATACGGAAAGATGCAGTAAGCATAAAGAACGTCACAAGCAGGAACGCAAGATCCACCATGGGAGTCATGTCTATTGAAGGCGCACTCTTGGGAACTTTTATTTTTGGCATGTCTTACAGTATTTATTAATCAATTTAGTATTAAGATGCAATGCACATTAAATATGCATAATTTTTATTGAATCTTTTTTAAGTAGATTGAAATTCCTGTACAATAGAGAAACCTGCTTCATCCATTGCATAGGTTAACTGGTCAACACGGTTAGAGAAAAGGTTGTAGAAAATAATAGCCAGTGCCGAAGACAAGATACCCACCAATGTATTTACAAGGGCTTCGGAGATACCGGTTGCAAGAGCAGCCGTATCAGGAGTACCAGCCGCAGCAAGGGCACCGAAGGCACGGATCATACCAACAACTGTTCCAATAAGACCCACCAATGTTCCAATGGAAGCACAGGTAGAAATAACCACCATGTTTTTGGATAACATCGGTAATTCAAGTGCCGTGGCTTCTTCAATGGCCTTTTGTATAGCCGCAACTTTCGATTCTTTGTCTAAGTTGTTATCGTTTTGTACGAATTTATATTTGGAAAGGCCTTCGTGTACAACGTTGGCCAATGATCCTTTTTGTTTATCGCATTCAGCAATCGCCTCATCCAACTGGTGATTGGACACCAGTGTTTTGATTTTAGCTACGAATTTATCGGTCTGACCAACTCCCGAAGCTTTTTCAATAGTAATAAAACGCTCAATTGCAAAAGTAAGCACGGTTAAAAACACACCGAGCAGTATTGGCACAATGAAACCTCCTTTGTACATAATGGCTAAGAAATTACCTGCTTTTGGATGGCCTTCGGCATCAAAGTTATTGGGGTTACCAAGTATGAACATATAAATACATACTCCTAATACCATACAAATTGCAATTGCCAGAAACGACACGAGAAATGGAAATCCACCAGATGTTTTTTTGTTACTCATATTTACTTGTTTTTAGTTGTTTTTAAAATCGAGTGCCAAACTTACTAAATAAGTTTTAATTGTAAAAGTTTGGCCATATTAAGTTTATGTGAGTTTTCACTCTGAACTAAAGCAAAAACGCTATTCCTGAAACGAAAGTATAGCGATTTTGCTTATTTTATGGTAATTTTTTATAAGTGGTTGCATTTATTGAATAAGTGGAGAGGATTTTAGGATTGACGAGGTACGATTGAGGATTGACGATTGCGAATTCTGAATATTGTAGGCTGTACCTTGTATATTGTATCAAGTCTTTGTGTATTGTTACATTGTATACACCCAGTCTGAATACAATATACAGTGTACAAGGTACAATCTACAGGAATCTGTTTAATGCCGTTTTTCTATTTAAAATCAGCTGGCGTCAATTTTTAACAGCTTAGGAATTGATTTTTTTATATATTAGCTCCCGCCGGATTTCTTCGCCCCCAATCGAAAAAGATCAGGTTTAATTAAAAAATCACCATTCATTAATTTAATTCGTTTTCTGATCTAATATTTATAAGTAGTTTGATACATACACTGTATGAACGAATGATGTTATAAATTGGGAAACACAAACTACACCACAATGAAAAAAAATTACGCTTCGTTAACGAAAAGCACGATTCTTTTATGCTGCCTGCTCGTTTTAACAATCAAAAGTTGGGGACAAATCCTGCACAGCGAAAGTTTTGACGGCAACACTTTTTTACCCACCGGCTGGACTGCTGTTGGAACTGCGCCCGATTGGGCAAGGGCTACGGTTTTAGCAACACCTTTAACGGGTGGCGCACATACAGGTGCAGGGTTTGCGCGTATGCGTTATCCTGCCAACGGAACAGGTGCAACACCAGTTAGCGAAAGTATATGCACACCCAAATTTGATTTGTCGGGCCGGGGGGCAAATACCCCCACCGTAAGTTTGTGGGTGTACCGCGATAGCTTACTGCCTGCCAACAATGATAGCATTGCGGTTTATATCAGCAAAAAACCCAACCTTACAGGGGCCGTTGAACTTGGTGTGATTGCGCGTTGCAGAAAAACAGCTGTTCCCGATACTACTCAAAAAAACGGCTGGTACCAGTATTCGTTTAATATACCTGTTGCCTTTAGTACCGATAGTAATTTTGTAATATTTAAAAGCACAGTGGTGGGCCCTACTGCTACTGCCCGAAGAAATTGTATAGACGATGTGAACTGGACAGAATACCTGCCGGCCTGTACCGGAACACCAACGCCGGGAACCATCACATCGCCCGATACTTTAATTTGTAATGGTAAAGGAGTGGCACACCTTGGTTTAAACGGCGCTTCAACGGGAACAGGTATTACCTATACCTGGTATACCGCCTTAACAGCCAGCGGCCCCTGGGTACCTTTTGGAACAAATGCAACAACAGCGGTTTCAGATACACTTACTTCAACGCATTATTTTCAATGCATAGTTACCTGCACTGCATCAGGACTTTCGGATACCAGCAATGTATTAACGGCTATAGTGAACCCCAATCCCAACCCTGTTGTTACAATAACCTCTTTAAAAGATACGATATGCAGCGGCGATACCCTGCGTATAGTTGCACACGGCGCCAGTACATACCTATGGACCATTACCGGAAACCCGAATTACAGCACCAATGATACTATTAATGTATTTCCGAACAATACCACCACTTATTCTGTAACAGGAAAAGATGTGTATGGTTGTAAGTCTGCCGTTAAAACAAAAACTGTAGTGGTTGGACGCAGACCTACTATTACTTCCATTACCAATACCACTCCTCTTATATGTGTGGGAGGCAGTTCCACACTTACTGTTCATGCCACCACCGGTGGAGGTGGCGGGGGAGTTACCCTGAGCTACGTTTGGAACCCGACAGCCTTAACTACAGCTGCAATAACTGTGAGCCCGGCTGCAACAAGTATTTATACGGTTACTGTAAAAGGGCAATACGGCTGTTCGCGCAGCGACACTTCAAAAGTAAGTGTGAACCAAAACTGGACAAGTCCAACCGTAACCTTACACCCCGATACCATCAGTATTTGCCAGGGGGTAACCACACCTGTATTGTTGGTAGCCACCTGTGGGCCGCACGGCGCCTCTTATGCATGGACAGCCAGTAGCGGTGTGCCTGTTACGTCTGTTAACGATTCGCTTACAGTAGCGGTTCCGGCACAATCGGTTTCCTATACTGTAACCGGTACCGACAGCAATGGCTGTAAAGCAATGGCAACAGCTGCAATTATGATCAGAAGAACGCCAACAACAACCATTACTACCGCTAACCAAACGATCTGTAAAAACGGAAACGCGGTTATTAATTTAGCCATCGGCAACACAGGCGGCGCTGCAGCAAGCTCGTATACATCTTTGTGGTCTCCTTCGGGCTTAAGCGGCATACATATTACCGAAAGCCCTTCGGTTACTACAACTTACACAGTGGTGGTAACAAGTGCTTACGGTTGTACCAAAAAAGATTCGGTTAAAATTACGGTGGACACTACTAAAACAGGGCCGGTTATTGCCCTGAGCCCTTCCAGCGTTCATTTGTGCTCCGCTGCACTTAGCCCTGTTCAATTAGTGGCTTCTTCCGCTCCTTCAAATGTGAGCTTTGCCTGGACACCTGCAATAACGTCCACCAACGATACGGTTACAGTCAACCCCACCAATTCTACCACATACACTGTAAAAGTTACCGATACAGCGGGTTGTAGTTCATCTGCAATTGCAACAGTTGTTGTGTCGCCTTCACCTGTTGTAACACTTAGCCCGGCAACAGCGAGTGTATGCCCCGGAGCTTATGCTCAATTGATTGCTTCCTCTAACATTGCCGGAACAACATACGCCTGGGCACCCTCTATCAGTTCAACCAATGATACGGTAATGGTAATGCCAATGGCTGCAACTACTTATACTGTAACAGGTACAAGTGCGGCCGGCTGCAGTTCAATAAAAACTTCGGCCATTACTTTAAGCCAGCTTCCTGTAGCCAGCTTCACCGATTCGGTTGCGACCAGTACTGTTTACTTTACCAATACCACAGCAAATGTGGTTTCTTACAACTGGACCTTTGGCGATGGAAGCAGCAGCACTATGCAAAACCCTGTACACACTTATAGTACAACCGGAACATATACAGTTATGCTGATATGCACCAACAGCAGTGGTTGTGGTGATTCTTTAGTGTATACGATTAACATCACCACCACCGGCATTTCTGCGGGCAACAGCAAGGCTTCGTTTATTGTATTCCCGAATCCGGGAACTGGTGTGTTTAATGTTCAATTCAGTTCCGAAGAGTCCAAAGGAACAGTACAGGTAATGAATGTACTGGGAAGTGAAATACTGAACAGGCAGGTAAATGCAAGTGCCGGTCGTGAGTTTAAAGAAGTACTTGATTTAACTCAGCTACCGCAGGGAGTTTATTTTATAACCATTGTTACCACTAAGGAGCGTTTGGTACAACGGGTAGTCAAACAGTAGTATACGTTCTTTCGTTTATTCGTTCAACCGTTTTTGCGTTAGCCGGAACAAATGAACGAATAAACGATTGAACTATTAAACTAAGCGTCATTGGGTTCCTTCACCGGATTTAGTGCGGCCATCGCAAAACGTATTTCACTATAAGTGTACTCATCGCCTAAGGCTTGTTTTACAGCGCCATATATAGTTGATCCTATTTTAGTACTGGTTTCAAGTATGGTGTTGATTTTTTCTTCGGCCACAAAATCCTTGGCCTTTAAAACACCTTTTGTAACATAATGTGCCAGGTGACTTTCAATAGTACCCGCTACCATCGACCGCAACTGCGCAATTTCTTCAATCGTCTTCCCCTGCTGATAAAGCAGATAACTCGTTTCTTTTGTATTGGGTACTTTTTCTTTGGGAATTTTTTCTTTTTTAATTTTTTGTTTCGGTGCAACAGGTACGCTGCTTTCCTCTGCACTTTTTTTGAGCGGTGGTGCAAATAAATTTTTCATCCTTTCGTTACGGTCCAGGTCAATTGTATTTACGTCCAGGTCGGCTTTGGTAAACTCTTTTTTGTTGACAATGGCATTGCACAGGGCAAATGCTTTGTTCATTTGTTTTAACTGCTCGTAAAAAGCCAACTCCAGTTCAAGCAATTCGTTGAGGTAGGTTTTTACTTTTTTTTCGCCCACAATTGATTCAACCTGCTTTAACAAGGCAACAGAACTTTTTTTAAAATACGGGGTAAAATAATCTTTGGCGGCCAGTACCCTTTGCTCCAGTCGGCGGAGGTAATCCCCTTCTTTGTTTTCAATAATTCCCGAGAGTTGCTGAATAAATTTATCGGCGTGCAGCTTTGTATTGTCCAGCTCAGTTTTAAAATCAAGGGCCCATTGCTGGTATTTTTGTTTGACAGACTTTTTTTCATCCTTGGTATAACCTTCGCAATGTGTTTTTACTTTATAAGCCAATAATCCAAAATCAAAACTTTCGGTTAAATACTGTTTTACAAAAACAAGGGTTTCCTTATCAATCAGTTCTGTTAAGGATGGTTGTTCGTTTTTTGTTTTGGCATATTCCATCACATCCTTGTTCTGAGCCAGTTCGTTGTAATTGATGTGTGAACTAAGTACTAATCCGTCTAAGGAGCGCAGGCGCGACAAGGCCACGTATACCTGGCCTGGGGCAAAGGCGCCGCCAATATCAACAATGGCTTTGTCGAAAGTTAAGCCCTGGCTTTTGTGTACCGTAATGGCCCAGGCTAATTTAATAGGAAATTGTCTGAATGTTCCTGCTACTTCTTCTTCAATTTCGTTGCTGGTTTCGTTCAATACATATTTCAGGTTCTCCCATTCGTAAATGTCTACATTGATAGAATTGCCCGTATCATTAAAGGTGACTTCAATTACCGTGTCCGATAATTTTGTGACGACACCAATTTTCCCATTAAAAAAACGCTGCGCTCCTGTAGGATCGTTTTTCACAAACATGATCTGCGCACCTTTTTTTAATTCTAATGTTTTTTCTACAGGGTAAGCATACTCACTAAATTCCCCTTCAATTTGTGCTTCAAAAAAACAAGAAGGCGCCGCGATGTTGTTTAAAAAATCTTTGTTTAAGTTGTTGGCTTTGTAATTGTGTGTGGTAAGGTGAATGTAATTTTCGTTGAGTCCGGGTTTAAAGGCCGGTTTGTAATACCTGTTCAGTAAATTAATATCGGCTTCACTTACCTGATTTTGCCGCAGGTTGTTGAGTAGTTCAATAAACTGACGATCGCTTTGGCGGTATATTTTATCGAGTTCAATGTACAGTGGTTTTTCCTGTTGAAGCACGCGTGCATCAAAAAAGAAAACGCTTTTGTAATGTGGTTTAAGCAGTTCCCATTCTTCATCTTTTACCACCGGCGGCAGTTGCAGCAAGTCGCCGATAAACAAGACCTGCACTCCGCCAAAGGCTTTGTACCGCTGGCCACGGATGTGTTTAAGAACGGTGTCCATAGCATCTAATAAATCGGCCCTGAGCATACTTACCTCATCAATAATCAATAGTTCCATTTCACGCAGCAGGTTGCGTTTCATGCTGCTCATTTGCATATTTTTTATGAGCGAAGAAGGGTCGTTAATTTTAAATTGCCAGTTGGGATTGTGGTTTTGCGCAACAGGAATAAAATTTCCGAAAGGCAATTGGAAAAGGGAATGGATGGTTACCCCTCCTGCGTTAATAGCAGCAATACCAGTAGGTGCAACAATTACTGCTTTTTTATGCGTATGCTGAATAATGTGTTTTAAGAAAGTGGTTTTGCCTGTTCCTGCTTTACCAGTAAGGAAAATATTTTTTGTAGTGTGGTTAATAAATTTCGAAGCAATAGCAGCCGGACTTGTTTCTGTTTCAGGAAGCATGGTAAAAAGAATTACGAAGTACGATTGACGAGTTACGATTGATGAACCGCTACAAATATACGAATTCAGGATTATAAAAGTATTGTATGTCGTACATTGTACACTGTATCAAGTCTGTGTACGACATACAATGTAAGCCCTGCTTGCTACCTGATACCTTCTACTTACTACTAAATTCTACTGAGCCGCATTGTAGATATCCTTCAGCTTAGCCTTCGTACCCATGGCTTTATCTAACAATTGCTGGGTAGCAGTCGCATCGCCGTTTGCTTTTTTTATCGCTTCTAATTTCACGGTTAATTCATCTTCTTTGTCCTGGAAGCGGTTCAACTGATCTTTAATGGCTTTTTGGGCATAATATTTTACATACACATTGCTTCCGTTTTTGGCATACTCACGCATGAGGGTAGCGCCTGAGAGAACCGTTTCATCGCTACATTTTTTCAAAAAAGCAGCGTACATATTTAAAAAGCCAATTGTTTCAAATCCTGTAAAATTATCTTTCTGACTTACAAAATAAGCGTTGTGACTGTCGTTGCCGTGTGTGGCATAAATATCCATTACGGCATAACGTATCCTGTCGCTGTTTTCGTTTTCCAATTCTTTTGCTTTTGCCAGGCCGGCCTGTGCATCAAGTTCTGCCAGAGCCGATAAAGAGGCGGCCATTACCGCGTATGACTTGTCTTTCAGCGATTGCTGGTACAATGCACTTAAATCTTCACCCTTGTAATTTTTAGCTAAAAATTCAATGGCCTCTGCCCTTACTTTACTTTTTTCATCAGTTTTGGCTATGTTTACAAGCATGGGTTTTAATTCACTTTCTTTTTCGGCAGCAATTTCCTGCAATAAATTAATGGCTAATTTCCGGTGATCAACCCATTTGTCTTTTAATGCAAGTTTTACTGTTTCATATACAGTCGGTTTGCCAAGATTGCCTTTAAAAGCATTCAAGGCTTCAAGGCGGTCTAAAAACAAAGGTGCATACTTGTATTGGTAAACAGATTCGTCCAGACTTTTAGTTTCGTGTTTTTTAAACAGCAATTGTTTTTCAGCATCAAAATTCACCAGCATGGGTTTTGTTTCCGCATTAAAAATAAACTCCTGCCGGGCTTGTGTAATTGTTATTTTTTCGCGTTGTTTTTTTCCTTCGTTAAAATAAACATCTACATACACCGGTAATTTATACAAAGGTGTTTTCGAAAAATCCTGTAATTGTTTAACCGTTAATTTAATTTGTTTATGAATATCATCGTACGTGTAATTGATGTCTATGTCGGGATGCCCTTTGGACAGGAACCACTGGTTAAAAAACCAGTTCAGGTCTTCACCGGTCACTTCTTCAAAAGCCAGACGCAGGTTGTGAATTTCAACGGAGGTAAATTTATTCCGTTCTAAGTATAGTTTCAGCGAAGCAAAAAAAGCATCGTCTCCCACATATTTGCGCAGCATGTGTAGTACTTGTCCGCCTTTGTTGTAACTGTGCCCGTCAAACATGTCTTCACGGTCTACCACATCAAAGCGGATCAGGTCTGCCTGTTTTTGATTGGCTTCGGCAAAATAACCAATGCGGCTGTTGTAACTGTGTGCATCGGCTGCATCCAAACCGTATTTGTATTCTTCCCACAGGTATTCGCCATACGTAGCAAACGATTCATTCAATGGCAGGTTGCTCCAGCTTTCGCAGGTCACCAGGTCGCCAAACCACTGGTGAAACAATTCGTGCGAAATAACATCTTCACCACGGCTGCCATCTAATATTTCACGATCTGTCTGGTACAAAAAATCGCCGTGCAAAGTAGCACTGGTGTTTTCCATGGCTCCTGAAACATAGTCGCGGGCTACAATTTGCGAATATTTGCTCCAGGCATATTGCACTCCAAGTTTATTCGAATAAAATTCAAGCATTTCGGGGGTGTTCCCGAATATAGACTTTGCATATTGCTCGTATTCTTTTTCTACATAATAATTTACTTCTTTGCCTTTCCATTTGTCTTTCACTACTTTGTATTCGCCAATTCCCATCATTACCAGATAAGGCGCGTGTGGCAAATCCATTTTCCAGTGGTCGGTACGGGTGCCGTCCTGGTTTTTGATTTGTTCTGTTAAATCACCATTCGACAAGGTGGTGTATTTATCATCCACAGTAATGTATATTTCATCCGTCATTCTTTCGTTCGGACTGTCAATGGTAGGAAACCAAACGGAGTTACTTTGTGTTTCGCCCTGTGTCCATATTTGCGGCATTTTGTTTTTGTCTTCTCCTTTGGGATTAATAAAATACAAGCCTTTGTCGCTGCTGATGGCACGGCTTCCACCTGTTTTCACCTCTTCCGGTTTGGATTTGTAGTCAATAAAAACAGTGTACTTGTCGTTACGGGTGTATTCTTTATCAAGGTCGATTTTAATCGAATCGTGTTCGTAGGTATATTTTAAATCATAATACACTTTGTCTTTCAGTACCTGCACCTTGTATATTTCCATTCCGCGGGCGTTTAAAAACAATTGTTTTACCGGGTAGAAATAAGGTTTCAAATCGATGGTGGCTTTACCAAACAACCAGGAATTGTTCCAGTCGAAACGCACTTCTAATTTTGTGTGCAGGATGTCGTTCATTCGTGCATTGGAAGTCCTGTATATTTTTTGTTTGGGTTCACTGTCGGCTTTTACAACAAGCGTGTCCAGGTTAATAACAGGTTCGGCGGCGGCGGTACTTGTTGTTTTATTTTTTTTCGATACACAGGCTACTAAAGAAAGAGCCACGAGCGGGGTAACAATAAATCTGGTTTTGTACATATTC